>NZ_JBEOXR010000019.1:0-125620 GCF_040296665.1 Streptomyces sp. NPDC002057 | reverse complement strand
GGTCGGCGGCGCGGAGACACGGCGACCTCGTCTCGGCTCCCTGTGCGCCGGGCCCCGCTTGCGGCTGGTGGGCCCAGGAGGAGGGCCCGAAAGCGGGGAACGGCGCAGAGCGAACATGTCCCACGTGTGATTTCCCCCATGGTCGCCACCGCGAAACGGGCGCTTGCGGGATGCTGGCGATAACGTTCGTTCACCTCCCCGGCCGTCAGGCGCGGGGGTCGCATGTGGAGGCAGTGATGGGTGTGACCGGTCCGATCCGCGTGGTGGTTGCCAAGCCGGGTCTCGACGGCCACGATCGCGGGGCCAAGGTGATCGCGCGGGCACTCCGCGACGCCGGTATGGAGGTCATCTACACGGGTCTCCACCAGACGCCCGAGCAGATCGTCGACACGGCGATCCAGGAGGACGCCGACGCCATCGGCCTCTCGATCCTCTCGGGCGCGCACAACACGCTCTTCGTGAAGGTCCTGGAGCTGCTCAAGGACCGCGACGCGGAGGACATCAAGGTCTTCGGCGGCGGCATCATCCCGGAGGCGGACATCGCGCCGCTGAAGGAGAAGGGCGTGGCGGAGATCTTCACGCCGGGCGCGACGACGACGTCCATCGTCGACTGGGTGAACGCGAACGTCCGCGTGGCGGCGTAACCCCTCCCGACGGTTCCGCGCCTCACGCTTTCGGGTTCTTTCTCGGGGCCCTCCCGTGCGGGAGGGCCCTTCTCGTCGTGAGTTGTCGTGAGGGGGCTGTCCGCCTCGGCGGTGGGGGGGGGTGACCGGGCGCGTCCCTGGTGGGAGAGGGGCGGCGTGGGGTCAGGGCGTCGGCGACGGGGACGGGGACGGCGACGGGGACGGCAGGGATATGAGCAGCGGCGGCGGGTCCGTGAGTTCGGCGCGTAGTGCCGCCCGCAGGCGGAGCGTCGAGACCAGGCGCTGGAAGGCCTCGGACCAGTAGCCGCCCGCGCCGGGGGAGGAGTCCTCCGCCTCGTCCGGTCGGGCCGTCAGCGATTCCAGCCGCGCCGCCGCCTCCGGGGCGAGACAGCGCTCCGCGAGTCCCATCACCCCGCTGAAGCTCCAGGGGTAACTGCCCGCGTCCCGCGCGATGTCGAGGGCGTCGATCACCGCCCCGCCGAGGGGCTCCGCCCACGGCACCTCGCAGACGCCGAGCAGCTGGAAGGCCTCCGACAGACCGTGGGCCGCGATGAACGAGGCGACCCAGCCGGCCCGTTCCTCCGGGGAGAGCGTCGACAGGAGCTGGGCGCGCTCGGCCAGCGAGGACGTGCCGGGGCCCGTCGCCGGCGGTGTCGCGGGGGAGCCGAGCAGCGCGCGCGACCAGTCCGCGTCCCGCTGCCGGACGGCCGCGCGGCACCAGGCCGCGTGCAGTTCGGCCTGCCAGTCGTCGGCGACCGGCAGCGCCACGATCTCCTCCGGGCCGCGCCCCCCGAACCTGTGCGGCCAGCAGGAGAGCGGTGCGGCCTCGACGAGCTGGCCCAGCCACCAGGACCGCTCGCCCCGCCCCGCTGGCGGCGTCGCCGAGAGGCCGTCCCGCTGCATCGCCGTGTCGCACTCGTGCGGGGCCTCCACGGCGATCGTCGGCGACTCCGCCGTCCGGTCGAGGCCGACGCAGGTGACGGCCCGGCCGGCCATCCGTCCCGCGAGCGCCGAGGCGGGCAGGGCGGAGAGCAGCTCGGCGGCGGTGGCGCGGACGTTGCGGCTGCGGTCGCCGAGGGCCGCCTCCAGGAACTCCTCGTCCGCGCCGGAGAGTCCGCCGCGCAGCGAGTCCACGAACATCAGCCGGTCCTCCGCCCGCTCGACGGACCAGGTCGACGCGAGGAGGGCGAGTCCGGCCGCCGGGTCCTCGGCGCGCACGGAGGCGAGCAGGGCGACCCGCTCGGCGAACAGGCCCTCGTCCCACAGGGCCCGCACCCCTTCCCGGTCCCCGGGGGTCGGGAGGGAGCCGCCCGACCCCGCACCCCGGAGGGCGAACCTCCACTCGGGGTTCAGCCGGGCCAGCCACAGGCCGCGCGGACCGGCCAGCCGAAGCGCCTGGGGCCGCAGATCGGTGCGGGCCCGGGCCGCGTCGAGGAGGGCGGGCAGGGTGGCGGGCGGAGCCTTGTACCCGTGCCGGTTGGCCAGGGCCAGCCACTGCGGGAGCAGTTCGGCGAGGTCGGGAGCGGCGCCGCGCCGCCCGGCGGGCGAGGGCGCGGCGCGGCCGGCGAGGAGTTGGTCGAGCCGCCGCCGGGCCGCCTCGGGCAGCGGCGTGCGCGGGTCCTCGGGCGCGGGCTCCGGCGGCGGTGCGGCGGGGCCGGGCCGCAGCCCCGCCCTGCGTCGTACGGTGTGCAGCGCGGCTGCGTCGAGCAGGGCGCCCGGCACGTCCGCGCCGGCCGTCCCGGCGAGAGCGGCCGGTGTCCGCCGGTCCGTACCGAGCAGCGCCGAGGTGACGAGCTCCTCCCAGCGGCCGTCCTCCCGGGTGTCGTCGTTCCGGGCGCGGTTCCCCCGGGTGTCCTTCTCCCGGAGGCCGTCCGTGCCGTCCTCGGCAGCCGTCCCGGAGGCGGCCTTCAGCGGGGTGCCGGTCGTCGGCGCGGTGCCGGTCGGCGTCGTCATGTCCGTCTCCATCGAGGTCCTCCGGGCGGGCGGTCGGCGGTCGGCGGGTGTCATACGAGCGGGACGGTCTCTCCCGGCGTCTCCGGTGACCAGGCGGCGAGCGGGGTGAAGCCCCGGTGCCCGCACTCCCCGAAGACCGTCACCGGCGTCCCGCCGGACAGGGCGACGAGGCGCCAGAGTCCGGGCCGCGACTGGGCGGCGGGCGTCAGCGGCAGGGCCTCCCGGCCGTCCGCGTCGGCGAGTTGCCAGCCGTACTCCGCGCGCGTGGGGAGGACGCCGCTCAGCGTCACGGGCCAGGAGTCCAGCCACGGGTCCTCGCCGAGCGCCCGGCCGTACGCGTCGAGGGCCGCGCCCACCGGGCCGCCCGGTGGCGGGGCGGCGGGACCGGCGACCGGGACGAACCGCTCGCCCGGCTCGGCCCGCAGCCGGCCGGAGCCCGCGTGCGGGGTCAGTTCGCCGTCGAGCACCGCGCCGACGGGGAGCGCCAGTTGGGGAGCGCGGCCCGCCGCGCCGTAGGACAGCACGAGCGCCGTGCGCCCGCTCGTCGTGCCGTGCAGCCAGATGCGCCGGGTGGTCAGCCGGGCGTCGGCCGCGTCGTACTGCGCGAGGACGAGCCAGTGGTCGCGCACGGGGACGCCGTCGACCGGGACCGTGAGGCCGATCCGGCTCCGCACGGTCGTGGCGAAGGGCAGGGGCAGCCGGTCGGCGGTGAGCCAGGCGCGGTCGAGGAGGTGGGTGAGCGCGCACTCCTCCAGGAGCCGCACCGGCCAGCCGGGCCCCGAGCCCGGTATCGCCCCCAACTCCCGTACCCGGCCCGCGAGTCCCGGCGCCTGGGCGTCGACCATGCGGGCTGCCGTCTCCTCCCACAGGCCGTACCCCGACCGCTCGGCCGACGCCAGGCCGCTACGCAGCAGGTCGCCGAGGCGCTGCTCCAGCTCCTCGGCGCCCGAGGTGATCCGGGCGGCTCTCCGCTCGGCCCTGCGGCGCGCCGCCTCGGGGTCCGCCGGGCCCCCGGCGGAGGCGCTCTCGGCGGTCGGGGCCGTACTCCCGGGGCGAGCGCGTCGCGCGGTGAGCCAGGATCCGGCCCAGTCGGGCGCGGCGGACTCCTCGATCGCCGCTCCGTCCAAGGCCTGGAGCAGCAGCAGGCCGAGCGCGTGCTTGCAGGGGAACTTCCGGCTGGGGCAGTCGCACGAGTACGCCGGACCGGTGGTGTCGACGACCGTCCGGTACGGCCGGGTGCCGCTGCCCTTGCACAGCCCCCAGACGGCTCCGTCGCCGCGGCCCGTGCACGACCACGGCCCGGCGGCGCCGAGCCTGCTCCCCGCTCTGCGTGAGGCCTCGTCAGGAGCGAGTGCCAGCACCTGCTCAGCCGTCCCGAAGACCCCCATGGCATTCATGTCACCGACGGTAGACGCCGCCACTGACAACGCCCCTGGCCTGGGGAGTTCGGGGGCGCGGGACGATCGGAGGGAATTTGACTTTACCATCTCTTTACGATTGCCTGCCGGGACCAATCGATCCGCATCACGCGTCCAGGGGGAACCCCATGAAGCGCACCGTCCGCACCGCCGTCTCGGCCCTCGCCGTCGCCGGCCTCGCGCTCGGCCTCGGCGCCTGCTCGGAGGCCGCCGAGAAGGCCGTCGACCAGGTCGACAAGTCCGTGACCGAGTCCTACGAGGTCACCTATGAAGTCACCGGCACGGGAGTCGAGTCCATCGGCTACCACGCCGGTGACGGCACCGCGATGGCACCGAAGGTCGAGTCGGAGCAGAAGCCGGCCACGCCGTGGAAGAAGACGGTGAAGCTGAAGGGCATCATGCCGCCGGCCGTCATGCCCGTCTCCCTCACCCCCGCCGACCTCACCTGCAAGGTCATCTACCAGGGCAAGGTCATCAAGGAGGCCAAGGCCGAGCAGGCGATGGCGGGCGGCTGCGTCGCCGTCTCCCCGGTCGTCGGCTGACCTGCGCTCCGCCGGGGCGAGGACCGACCACCCTCGCCCCGTCCGGGGGCCGGCCTCCGCTCCTCCGGGGGACCGGCCTCCGCTCCTCCGGGGCGAAGGCCGACCACCCTCGCCCCCTCCGGGGACTGACCCCTCCTCAGCTTTCCAACCGGCCCTGACCAGCGGTGACATCCGATTGTCAGTGGCATGGTGCACGGTGGATCGCACAGCAGGTCGAACGATCTGGAGGGGGATCCATGCCCGTGCCCGAAACCATCGCGCAGCCCGGCTCCGGTGTCGAGACGGACACCGGACCGGGGCGTCCGCAGGCCGCCACCGAGGTCCTGCGGCCGCACGCGGAGCACGCCTTCGCCGACGAACTCGCCGCGCTCGCCGTCGCCGACGACCGGCCCCGACCCGCCCGCTGGCGCCTCTCGCCGTGGGCCGTCGCCACCTACCTCCTCGGCGGCACCCTCCCCGACGGGACGGTGATCACCCCCAAGTACGTGGGACCGCGCCGCATCGTGGAAGTCGCCGTCACCACCCTCGCCACCGACCGGGCGCTGCTCCTCCTCGGCGTGCCCGGAACCGCCAAGACCTGGGTCTCCGAGCACCTCGCCGCCGCCGTCAGCGGGGACTCCACCCTCCTCGTCCAGGGCACCGCGGGAACCCCCGAGGAGGCCGTCCGGTACGGCTGGAACTACGCCCGGCTCCTCGCCCACGGTCCCAGCAGGGAAGCCCTCGTGCCCAGCCCCGTGATGCGGGCGATGTCGCAGGGCCTGACGGCCCGGGTCGAGGAGCTCACCCGCATCCCCGCCGACGTGCAGGACACGCTCATCACGATCCTGTCCGAGAAGACCCTCCCCGTCCCCGAGCTGGGCCAGGAGGTGCAGGCCGTCCCCGGCTTCAACCTGATCGCCACGGCCAACGACCGCGACCGCGGAGTCAACGAACTCTCCAGCGCGCTGCGCCGCCGCTTCAACACGGTGGTCCTGCCCCTGCCCGCGAGCCCCGAGGCCGAGGTCGACATCGTCACCCGCCGCGTCGAGCAGCTCGGACGCTCCCTCGAACTGCCGGCCGTCCCGGACGGGGTCGACGAGATCCGGCGGGTCGTCACCGTCTTCCGCGAGCTGCGGGACGGGGTCACCACCGACGGACGGACGAGGATCAAGTCCCCCTCGGGGACGCTCTCCACGGCCGAGGCGATCTCCGTCGTCACGGGCGGGCTCGCCCTCGCCGCCCACTTCGGCGACGGCGTCCTGCGCCCCGGGGACATCGCGGCGGGCATCCTCGGCGCGGTCGTCCGCGACCCGGCGGCCGACCGGGTCGTGTGGCAGGAGTACCTGGAGACGGTGGTCCGGGAGAGAGACGGCTGGAAGGACTTCTACCGCGCCTGCCGCGAGGTGAGTGCATGACACCCACGCCCGTGGCCATGTCCGCCTGCCCGTCCCCTTCCACCCCCGCGTCCGCGAGCCCCGCCGCGCGGACCGGCTCACGCGCCGACGCACGCCCCGAAGCGCACACCACCGGCCACACCTCTGGGCACACCACCGAGCACACCCCCGGGCAACCCGCCGCGCGCCCCGAGGCGCGGCGTGCGGCACGTACCGGTGGCGGGCCGCTGCTGCTCGGGGTGCGGCACCACGGCCCCGGGTCGGCGCGCGGGGTGCGGGCCGCGCTGGAGGCGGAGCGGCCCGCCGCGGTCCTCGTCGAAGGACCCGCCGAGGCCGACGCCCTTGTGGCGCTCGCCGGGGACCCCGACATGCGGCCGCCGGTCGCGCTGCTCGCCCACGCCGTGGACGACCCCGGGCGGGCCGCGTTCTGGCCGATGGCGGAGTTCTCGCCCGAGTGGGTCGCGATCCGCTGGGCCCTCGACCGGGGCGCCGCCGTCCGGTTCGTCGACCTGCCCGCCGCCCACACCCTCGCCGCCTCCGACCCCACCTGGGACGACGGGGAGGAAGCGGCCCCCGGGGACGGGCTCCGGATCGACCCGATCGCCGAACTCGCCAGGGCCGCCGGGTACGAGGACGCCGAGCGCTGGTGGGAGGACGTCGTCGAACTCCGCGGCGACGGCGACCCCACCGCCCCCTTCGAGGCCCTCGCCGAGGCCATGGGCGCCCTCCGCGAGGCGTACGGGCACGGCGGCCACCCCCGCGACCTCGTCCGCGAGGCGTACATGCGGCTCCGGCTCCGCGCCGCCCGCAAGGAGTTCGGCGACGCCGTCGCCGTCGTCTGCGGCGCCTGGCACGTCCCCGCCCTCACCCGGAAGACGACCGTCGCCGCCGACCGGGCCCTCCTCAAGGGCCTGCCCAAGGTGAAGACCGAGATGACCTGGGTCCCGTGGACCCACCGCAGGCTCGCCCGCCGCTCGGGATACGGCGCCGGAATCGACGCGCCCGGCTGGTACGGACACCTCTTCGCCGCCCCCGACCGGCCCGTCGAGCGCTGGATGACCAAGGTCGCCGGACTCCTCAGGGCGGAGGACCACCTCGTCTCTCCCGCCCATGTCATCGAGGCCGTCCGGCTCGCCGAGACGCTGGCCGCCCTGCGCGGAAGGCCGCTCCCCGGCCTCGACGAGACGACCGACGCCGTCCGCGCCGTCCTCTGCGAGGGCTCCGACGTGCCGCTCGACCTCGTCCGGGACCGGCTCGTCGTCGGCGACGTCCTCGGCGAGGTGCCGGCCGACGCCCCCGCCGTACCCCTCCAACGCGATCTGAGCCGCCGCCGGCGCACCCTGCGCCTGAAACCCGAGGCCACGGAGCGCGCTCTCGAACTCGACCTCCGCAAGGACATGGACGGCGAGCGCAGCCGGCTCCTGCACCGGCTGCGGCTCCTCGGCGTCCACTGGGGCGAACCGGCCGCCGGCCGCGCCGGCACCGGCACCTTCCGCGAGACCTGGCGGCTGCGCTGGGAGCCCGAGCTGCACGTCCAGGTGGCCGAGGCCGGGGTCTGGGGCACCACCGTCGAGGCCGCCGCCACCGCCAGGGCCCGCTCCCGGGCGCTGGGGGCCACGGCCCTCGCCGACATCACCGCGCTCGCCGAGCAGTGCCTCCTCGCCGGGCTCGGCGAGGCGCTCCCCGTCGTCATGCGGGCGCTCGCCGACCGCGCCGCGCTCGACACCGACGTCGGCCACCTCGCCCAGGCCCTTCCGGCTCTCGCCCGCTCCCTGCGCTACGGCGACGTCCGCGGCACCGACACGGCGGCGCTCGCCGAGGTCGCCGCGGGCCTCGCCGAACGGATCTGCGTCGGCCTGCCGCCCGCCTGCGCCGGACTCGCCACCGAGGCGGCCGCCGCCATGCGCGAGCGGGTCGACGAGGTGCACCGGGCGATCGGCCTGCTGCCCGGAGCGGCCGGGCCGGCCGAGCGCTGGGCGGGCGTCCTGCGCCGGCTCGCCGACCACGACCGGACACCGGGCGTCCTCCGGGGCCGGGCCGCCCGGCTCCTCCTGGACGAGGGACGGATCGCCGACGAGGAGGCCGCCCTCCTCATGAGTCGCGCGCTCTCCCCCGGCACCCCACCGCCCGACGCCGCCGCCTGGGTCGAGGGCTTCGTCGGCGGGGCCTCCGGGGGCGGACTGCTCCTGGTCCACGACGCGCGGCTCCTCGGCTTGGTCGACGGCTGGCTCACCGGCGTTCCGGCCGAGGCGTTCAGCGATGTCCTGCCGCTGCTGCGCCGCACCTTCTCCGGTTACGAGCCGGGCGTACGCCGCACCCTGGGCGAGCTGCTCGCCCGGGGGCCCGGGGCGGGCGGCCCCCCGGACTCCTCCGCGGGCGTCCCCGGCTTCGCCGCCACGCTCGACCGGGAGCGGGCGGACGCCGTGCTTCCGCTCCTCCACCTCGTCCTCGGCACGGAGGCCACGGCATGACCACGGACACGAGCGCCGCCGCACGGAGCCCCCGCGCGACCACCGACGCGAGCGCGGACAGGAGCGCCGGTACGAGCACCGACCTGCCCACCGGTCCCAGCGCCAGTGCCGACCGGAGTCCCGGTGCGACCGCCGGAGCGAGCCCCCGCGCCACCGTCGACACCGGCTCCCGGGCGGGTGGTGACGAGCGGATGCGGCGGTGGCGGCTCGTTCTGGGCGGCGGGGAGGCCGACGGCACCGGGCGGGTGCTCAGCGGCACCGACGCCGGCATGGACGGGGCCCTCACCGCGCTCTACGGCGGCGCGGGCCGGGACGGCGACCGCACCGGCCGGGACCGCTCGGCCGGGCTCGGCGCCTCCGCGCCCTCCGTCGCCCGCTGGCTCGGCGACATCCGCACGTACTTCCCCAGCTCCGTCGTCCAGGTCATGCAGCGCGACGCGATCGACCGCCTCGGTCTCGCCACGCTCCTCCTGGAGCCGGAGATGCTGGAGGCCGTCGAGGCCGACGTGCATCTCGTCGGCACCCTGCTCTCCCTCCACAAGGCGATGCCCGAGACGACCAGGGAGACCGCGCGGGCCGTGGTGCGCAAGGTCGTCGACGACCTGGAGAAGCGCCTCGCCACCCGCACCCGCGCCACCCTCACCGGCGCGCTCGACCGCTCCGCCCGGATCAGCAGGCCCCGCCACCGGGACATCGACTGGGACCGCACGATCCGCGCCAACCTCAAGAACTACCTGCCCGAGCACGGCACGGTCGTCCCCGAGCGGCTGATCGGCCACGGGCGTGCCTCGCGGGCGGTACGGAAGGAGGTGGTGCTCTGCGTCGACCAGTCGGGCTCCATGGCCGCGTCCGTCGTGTACGCCTCCGTGTTCGGCGCGGTGCTCGCCTCCATGCGGTCGATCGCCACCCGGCTCGTCGTCTTCGACACCGCCGTCGTCGATCTGACGGACCGGATCGACGACCCCGTCGACGTCCTCTTCGGCACCCGGCTCGGCGGCGGCACCGACATCAACCGCGCCCTCGCCTACTGCCAGGCGAGGATCACCCGGCCCGCGGAGACCGTCGTCGTGCTCGTCAGCGACCTGTACGAGGGGGGCATCCGCGACGAGATGCTGAAGCGGGTCGCGGCGATGAAGGCCTCCGGCGTCCAGTTCGTGGCGCTCCTCGCCCTCTCCGACGAGGGCACGCCGGCCTACGACCGCGACCACGCGGCGGCGCTCGCCGCGCTCGGCGCGCCGGCCTTCGCCTGCACGCCCGACCTGTTCCCGGAGGTCATGGCGGCCGCCCTGGAGAAGCGCCCCCTGCCGATACCCGCGGAGTGACGCCGACCGGCCGCCCCGCCCGTCGCCCCGCCCGCGGGTACGGAATCCGTCGTCGCGGGGCCACTCTCACGGGTGTCCGGGGCCGACTGAGTTCCATATCACACACGTGTCCGGACGCCCCTCACCTGCGCGTCCGGCGTGCCGTGAGGGGGCGGGAGGCCAAGCCCCGCCTGTCGTGACCGCCGCATGTCCCCGCCCCCGCACCCCTACGGACGGCCCCCTCGCCCCTACGATCTGTGACCCGTATCACCGCTCGGTTGTGATCTGCGATTTAGGGACCCACGTCCCTCGGCGATAACCTGCGAGACGGACATGCCGCGTCACGGTCACCGTGTACGCCTCCCTTGTGACAGAGCAGTCACGTTGCCCATCGCGGCACGCCCACGCAGACAACGAACCGCGATCATCAGAAAAGGGACGGACGCGCGTGGACCTGTTCGAGTACCAGGCGAGGGATCTCTTCGCCAAGCACGGAGTACCGGTGCTGGCCGGTGAAGTCATCGACACGCCTGAGGCCGCGCGCGCCGCGACCGAGCGCCTCGGCGGCAAGTCCGTCGTCAAGGCCCAGGTGAAGGTCGGTGGCCGCGGCAAGGCCGGCGGCGTCAAGCTGGCCGGCGACGCGGACGAGGCCGTCGCCCGCGCGACGGACATCCTCGGGATGGACATCAAGGGCCACACGGTCCACAAGGTGATGATCGCCGAGCTGTCCCCGGAGATCGAGGCGGAGTACTACGTCTCGTACCTCCTCGACCGCACCAACCGCACCTTCCTGGCCATGGCCTCGGTGCAGGGCGGCATGGACATCGAGGAGGTCGCGGAGAAGACCCCCGAGGCCCTCGCGAAGGTCCCGGTCAACGCCGTCGACGGCGTGAGCATCGAGAAGGCCCGCGAGATCGTGGCCCTCGCGAAGTTCCCGGCCGACGTGGCCGAGGGTGTCGCCGAGGCCCTGGTGACCCTGTGGAAGACCTTCGTCGCCGAGGACGCGCTCCTCGTCGAGGTCAACCCGCTGGTGAAGACCAAGGACGGCCGCATCCTGGCCCTGGACGGCAAGGTGTCTCTCGACGAGAACGCCGACTTCCGTCAGCCCGACCACGAGGCTCTCGAGGACAAGGCCGCAGCCAACCCGCTCGAGGCTGCCGCCAAGGCCAAGAACCTCAACTACGTCAAGCTCGAGGGCGAGGTCGGCATCATCGGTAACGGTGCCGGTCTGGTCATGTCGACCCTGGACGTCGTCGCGTACGCCGGTGAGAACCACGGCGGCGTGAAGCCGGCCAACTTCCTCGACATCGGCGGCGGCGCCTCCGCCGAGGTCATGGCGAACGGCCTGGAGATCATCCTGGGCGACCCGGACGTCAAGTCCGTGTTCGTCAACGTCTTCGGTGGCATCACCGCCTGTGACGAGGTCGCCAACGGCATCGTCCAGGCCCTGGAGCTCCTCGCCTCGAAGGGCGAAGAGGTCACCAAGCCGCTGGTCGTGCGCCTCGACGGCAACAACGCGGAGCTGGGTCGCAAGATCCTGTCGGACGCGAACCACCCGCTCGTGCAGCGCGTGGACACCATGGACGGCGCGGCCGACAAGGCCGCCGAGCTCGCGGCTGCGAAGTAAGGGACGAGGTCAGAACACCATGGCTATCCTCCTGACCAAGGACAGCAAGGTCATCGTCCAGGGCATGACCGGTGCCACGGGCATGAAGCACACCAAGCTCATGCTGGGTGACGGCACCAACATCGTCGGTGGCGTGAACCCGCGCAAGGCCGGCACGACCGTCGACTTCGACGGCACCGAGGTCCCGGTCTTCGGCTCCGTCGCCGAGGCGATGAAGGAGACCGGCGCCGACGTCTCGGTCCTCTTCGTGCCGCCGGCCTTCGCGAAGGCCGCCGTGGTCGAGGCGATCGACGCCGAGATCCCGCTGGCCGTCGTCATCACCGAGGGCATCGCCGTCCACGACTCCGCCGCCTTCTGGGCGTACGCGCAGGCGAAGGGCAACAAGACCCGGATCATCGGCCCGAACTGCCCCGGTCTCATCACCCCGGGCCAGTCCAACGCCGGCATCATCCCGGGCGACATCACGAAGCCGGGCCGCATCGGCCTGGTCTCGAAGTCCGGCACGCTGACGTACCAGATGATGTACGAGCTCCGTGACATCGGCTTCTCGTCCGCCGTCGGCATCGGTGGCGACCCGGTCATCGGCACCACGCACATCGACGCCCTCGCGGCGTTCGAGGCGGACCCCGACACCGACCTGATCGTCATGATCGGTGAGATCGGCGGCGACGCCGAGGAGCGTGCGGCCGACTTCATCAAGGCCAACGTCACCAAGCCGGTCGTCGGCTACGTCGCGGGCTTCACCGCGCCCGAGGGCAAGACCATGGGCCACGCCGGCGCCATCGTCTCCGGTTCCTCCGGCACCGCCCAGGCGAAGAAGGAGGCCCTCGAGGCCGCGGGCGTCAAGGTCGGCAAGACGCCGACCGAGACGGCCAAGCTGGCGCGCGCCATCCTGGCCGGCTGACACCACCTCGTGGGCTGACCGCACACGTCGTGACACGAGTGGGCCCCGCCTCCTCCCGGGAAACCGGGCGGGGGCGGGGCCCACTCGCGTGCGCGGGTCACTCGGCGGCCGGGACCAGCCGTTCCGGGCCCGGGTTCGGCTCGGAGCGCAGCCTGTCGCGGAGCTCCACGTCCTCCGGGCGGAGCTTCTGCGGGCCGCCGCGCACCGGGACGCCGTTGACGGTCTCGCCGGGGGCGTTCACCGGGATGTACCGGGTGGGGGCGGTCGCCGCCGTGAAGCCCGTGACGACGAGGAGCCCCGCCGTGACGCCGAGGACCGCGCGGGTCCACTTGCGGGTCCGGCGTTCGCTGCCGGCCCGTACCGTACGGGCCGCCGGGAGGGTCGCCGACGGGGCCTCAGTGACCAGCTCGCCCAGGCGCTGGTGCAGCGTCTCCGGTTCGGCGAGTTCGGGCACCCGCTGCCCGAGGACGGTGCGGGCGTGCAGCAGCCGGTTGGCGGCGGCGGGGGTGCTCGCCTCGGTCTCGGCCGCCGTCTCCGGCAGGTCGAGGCCGAGCCCGTCGTAGAGCAGGACGGTGCGGCGGTACGGCGCGGGCAGGTCGAGGAGTGCGGTGAGCAGTGCCCGCCGGTGCGCCTCCGCGGGAGGGGCGTCGGGGTGCTTGTGGGCGCGGCGCAGCCGGTGCCAGGGCGAGAGCGCGTACTCGTAGGCGGTCGCGCGTACCCAGCCCACCGGGTCCGCGTCGACGGCGACCTCGGGCCAGTGTTCCCAGGCGTGGTGGAAGGCGTGCTCGACGGCCTCGCGGGAGAGCCGCCGGCGACCCGTCAGCAGATAGGTCTGGTGGACGAGGCCGGGCGCGGCGTGCGCGTACAGCGCGTCGAAGGCCTCCTCCGGGGTGAGGCCGGGCACCGCGGGGACCGCCGCCGGTTCCGGGGTCTCGGCCGGCACCGGTTTCAGCCGCTCCTGCGGCCTCGGGGCGCCCCTGCGGCCGGGGCCGGACGCGATGGCCGGGGTCGGGGTGGGCGCCTTCGGCGGCTTGGCGGCCCGCTTGGCGGCCGCCCGGGGCCGGACGCTCGCCGTCTGTGGCTGCGGCTGCGTCCGAACGGGTGAAGGCGTCGGCGACTGAGCCGGTGACGGCGAGAGCGGCTGGGGCCGGGCCTGCTCCTGCTCCCGCGCCCCGACCGGTGGCTGCGCGTGCGCCTGCGCGTGTGCCTGCGCCTGCGGTTGGGCCTGGGCCTCCGGTCGGGCCTGTGCCTCCGGCCGTACGGGAGACCGCTCGTCGCCGGCGGCCCGCTCGTACAGGCCGAGCAGCCTCGCGTACGCCTCGCGTTTGCGGCCCCTGGGCGCCGAGCGCCCGGTCTCCCACGACTTGACCGTGGCCTTCGTGACGCCCATGGCCTCGGCGACCTGCTCCTCGCTCAGGGCGAGGGCCTCACGCAACCTGCGCCGCTCCTTCGGGGTCGGCAGGGTGACGGAGGATGCGGAATCCGCGGTGCTCCGGCTCATCGGTGTCGACCTCCCGCAGAGCTGCTCTGGGCGGAAAAGTACATAAACGTATCTTGAGCGACACAACGGAGGTTTGCCTGTTACGCGGCAAAAGCGCGTGTCGTTGGGAGCATGACCCCGTGACCCATGTGACCGATCACCCCCTGGTCAAGGGCGGCCGGACCGCCGCGCTCGCCACCGCCTGCGTCCGTGGCGGGGTCGCCGCCGGACTCGGTCTCGGCGCCCTCGCGGTCCTGGTGATCGCGGTCTGGATCAGCTCCCCGTACCCCGACAGCGGACCGGCCGGCGCCTTCCACCTGGCCGCCGGGCTCTGGCTGCTCGCCCACGGCGTGGACCTCGTCCGTACGGACACCCTGTCCGGCCTGTCCGCCCCCCTCGGCATCGTCCCGCTGCTCCTCGTCGCCCTGCCCGTCTGGCTCGTCCACCGGGCCGCCCGCGACACCCTCGACCCGGGCGACGACAACGACCGGCCGCGCCCCTCCGCGGGCGGCGCCGTCGCCGCGGTGGCCGGGGGATACCTGCTGGTCGCGGCGGCGGTCGTGGTCTACAGCCGGAGCGGCCCGCTGCCCGCCGACCTCCTCGCCGCCGGACTCTGGCTGCCCGCCGTGGTCGTGGGCGCGGCCGGGGCAGGGGTCTGGACGGCGCTCGGCCGCCCGCTGCCCGGACAGCGCCAGGCGGTCGCCGCCCTGCGCGCGGCGGGGCTGGGCCTCGTCACGCTGCTCGGCGGCGGCGCGGTCGCCGCGGCGGTCTCGCTGGCCTGGCACGCGGCCGAGGCGCAGTCCGCGTACACGGGTCTCGCGGGGGAGTGGTCCGGACGGGTGACGGTGCTGCTCCTCGTCCTGGCCCTGCTGCCGAACGCGGCCGTCTGGGGAGCGGCGTACGGGCTGGGACCGGGCTTCACCCTCGGTACGGGCGCGCTCGCGACACCCCTCGGCCTCGCCGGTGACCCGGCCGTGCCGCACTTCCCGCTGCTCGCCGCGCTGCCCGGCGAAGGGCGCGGCACCTGGGTCCACTGGGCGGTCGTGGCGGTCCCGCTGGCCGCCGCCGTGCTCCAGGGAGGGCGGGTGGGCCGCTCGGCGCGGACCTGGGCGGCCCGGGACACGGCGCTCACGGCGCTCGGCGCGGCCTGGGGGTGCGGGGCGGCCGTCGCCGTCCTCGCGGGCGCGGCGGGCGGTCCGCTCGGCACCGGCCGGCTCTCCGCGTTCGGCCCGGTGTGGTGGCAGGCGGGCGCGGCGACGGTCCTGTGGGGCGTGTGTGTCGGGGTGCCGGTGTCCCTGGGTGTACGGGCCTGGGGTCGGCGGGTCCCTCGCTCGAAGCGGGTGCCGGCGGCCGGGGCCGCCTCCCGCAAGGGCTCGGCGTTCGCGCCCGGGGCCGGGCCGACGCCCGGGACGGGATCGAGGGCCGGGACGGGACCGAGGGCCGGGACGGGACCGAGGGCCGGGCTGACGGCGGTGCAGGGGGCCGGCGCCACCCCGGGACGCGCACCCGCCTCGGGACGCGCACCCGCCTCGGGACCCGCGCCCGGGGCCGGTGCCGCACCCGCGACCGGGTCCGTCGCCCCGTCGGGCCCCGATGCCCCGGCGCCGTCCGGGCTCGTCGCCCCGTCCTCCCCGGACGTCTCGGCGCCCGGGGAGCCGATGTCCGGCGACCCGTTCGGCGACTCCGCCTTCGAGCCGTACGACTACCTCCCGGCCGCCTGGGAGCCGCAGCCGCCTCCCCGCGACTAGGGCCCGCGGGCGCCGCTACTCCCGGACCCCGAACCCCGCGCGGAGCGGCTTCGGCAGCAGGTCGTTGCAGGCCAGCTGGCCCGCGTGGGTGAGGGCGTCGTCGCGGCACTCGTAGAAGTCGCTGTAGACGAGCTGCATGGTGAAGCCCACCGCGACGATCAGCAGGGCGACGCTCGCCGCGACCAGACCGCTGATGGCGGCCGTCCGCATCGAGCGGAGCGGGGCCGCCGTGGCACCCTGACCCGACGGCCGGCCCGTGGGCTGTCCGGCGGGCTGTCCCGAGGGCTGAGACGCCGCCGGGGTCTCCGGCTGTGATGTCGACGACAGCTCCGCCGCGGCCTTCGGCTTGGCGCGCAGCGAGCTGATCGCCCAGTAGAGGCCCAGGGCGCCGAGCAGCAGCGCCAGTTCCGGGATCTCGAAGATGGCGAAGAAGAAGGCCCACATGCCCGCGAGGATCGCGTACCGCGCCCGCCGCTGCGCCGGGTCCGTCGGGTCCCAGCGGAGCCCCTGGCGGCCGCCGCCGCCCTGGCCGCCGCCGCCCTCCGGCTTGCCCTGGCGCTCGGGCCCCCGGCCGAAGCCGTCGTTCGAGGGGCCCGGCTGGCGTGGGCTCCAGCGGCCGTCGGACGAGTCCGGGGTCCCGGACGGTTCGTCGTCCGAGCCCTCCGGTCGCCGCGGCTGCCACGGCTGGTCCGGCCTGCCCTCGGGCGGCGGCGCGAACGGGTTGTTGTCGTCCGTGGACTGGCGTTCCGGCATCTGCTGAACGTCTTCCCTCTGTCGTCACGACCACGGCCGCACCCGTGGTCTCCGCTGCTGTCTCGTCCGCCGCTGTCGCTGATCGTCTGCTGATCGTCAGGCGTCGGACCCTGACGCTACCGCCCTGCTCCGCCCCCGTCCCGTGGGGGCCGTCCGGTGTGCCGGTATCGTTGCTGACGGTCGAGCCATTCGTAGGGTTCCCCGTATCGAGCGGCACGATTCGTTCGTACGACCGTACAAACACCACGGAAAGAGTGACCCAGTGGCTGCCGCCCGCCTCGTCGTCCTGGTCTCCGGTTCCGGTACCAACCTGCAGGCCCTCCTCGACGGTATCGCCGCGGACCCCGAGGGGTACGGCGCGGAGATCGTCGCGGTCGGCGCCGACCGCGACGGGATCGCCGGTCTGGAGCGCGCCGAGCGCGCCGGGCTGCCGACCTTCGTGTGCAGGGTGAAGGACCACGCGAGCCGCGAGGAGTGGGACCGCGCGCTGGCCGGGGCCACCGCCGCCTACGAGCCGGACCTCGTCGTCTCGGCCGGTTTCATGAAGATCGTCGGCAAGGAGTTCCTCGCCCGCTTCGGCGGCCGGGTCGTCAACACCCACCCGGCGCTGCTGCCCAGTTTTCCCGGTGCCCACGGGGTGCGTGACGCCCTCGCCTACGGCGCGAAGGTCACCGGGTGCACCGTCCACTTCGTCGACGACGGTGTCGACACCGGCCCGATCATCGCCCAGGGCGTGGTCGAGGTGCGGGACGAGGACGATGAAGCCGCTCTCCACGAGCGCATCAAGGAAGTCGAGCGCTCGCTGCTCGTCGACGTCGTGGGGCGCCTCGCCCGGCACGGCTATCGCATTGAGGGACGAAAGGTTCATGTCGGTGAACACGGACACCGTTAAGCCCATCCGCCGCGCGCTGGTCAGCGTCTACGACAAGACGGGTCTGGAGGAGCTGGCCCGCGGTCTGCACGAGGCCGGTGTCGAGCTCGTCTCCACCGGCTCCACGGCCGGGAGGATCGCCGCCGCCGGGGTGCCGGTCACCAAGGTCGAGGAGCTGACCGGCTTCCCCGAGTGCCTGGACGGCCGGGTCAAGACCCTTCACCCGCGCGTGCACGCCGGCATCCTCGCCGACCTGCGCCTGGAGTCGCACCGCGAGCAGCTCGCCGAGCTGGGCGTGGAGCCCTTCGACCTGGTCGTCGTGAACCTCTACCCGTTCCGCGAGACGGTCGCCTCGGGGGCCACCCCGGACGAGTGCGTCGAGCAGATCGACATCGGCGGCCCGTCGATGGTCCGCGCCGCCGCCAAGAACCACCCGTCCGTGGCGATCGTCACCAGCCCCGAGCGGTACGCCGACGTGCTCGCCGCCGTCCAGGCCGGCGGCTTCGACCTGACCGCCCGCAAGCGGCTCGCCGCCGAGGCCTTCCAGCACACCGCCGCGTACGACGTGGCCGTGGCCTCCTGGTTCGCCGACGACTACGCCGCCGCCGACGACAGCGGCTTCCCGGACTTCCTGGGCGCCACGTACGAGCGGAACAACGTCCTGCGCTACGGCGAGAACCCCCACCAGGGTGCCGCGCTGTACGTCGACGGCACGGGCGGCCTCGCCGAGGCCGAGCAGCTGCACGGCAAGGAGATGTCGTACAACAACTACACGGACACCGACGCCGCGCGCCGGGCCGCGTACGACCACACCGAGCCCTGCGTCGCGATCATCAAGCACGCCAACCCGTGCGGCATCGCGATCGGCGCCGACGTCGCCGAGGCCCACCGCAAGGCCCACGCCTGCGACCCGCTGTCCGCGTTCGGCGGCGTCATCGCCGTCAACCGCCCGGTCTCGGTCGAGCTGGCCGAGCAGGTCGCGGAGATCTTCACCGAGGTCATCGTCGCCCCGGCGTACGAGGACGGCGCCGTCGAGGTCCTCGCCAAGAAGAAGAACATCCGCGTCCTGCGCGCCGAGGGCGCCCCGGCCAACCCGGTCGAGGTCAAGCCGATCGACGGCGGAGCGCTCCTCCAGGTCACCGACCGCCTCCAGGCCGAGGGCGACGACCCGGCGAACTGGACCCTGGCGACCGGTGACGCCCTGTCCGCGGAGGAGCTCGCCGAGCTCGCCTTCGCCTGGAAGGCCTGCCGCGCGGTCAAGTCCAACGCGATCCTGCTCTCCAAGGACGGCGCCTCGGTCGGCGTCGGCATGGGCCAGGTCAACCGCGTCGACTCCGCGAAGCTCGCCGTCGAGCGGGCGGGCGAGGAGCGGGCGCGCGGCGCCTACGCGGCCTCGGACGCCTTCTTCCCCTTCCCGGACGGCCTGGAGATCCTCACCGCGGCCGGTGTGAAGGCGGTCGTGCAGCCGGGCGGCTCGATGCGTGACGAGCTGGTGGTCGAGGCCGCGAAGAACGCGGGCGTCACGATGTACTTCACGGGGACGCGCCACTTCTTCCACTGAGCGGTGTGAACAGGGGGCGGCCCGCCAGGAGCGGCGGGCCGCCCCTTTTCCCTGCCCCGTCCCGCTCCGGGGGCCGCAGGGCGCCGCTCCGTGATCGATCCGCCGATCGGGTGGTCTCTGGTCTAATGGGTTGCTCTTTTGTCGACCACTGGTAGTGGGGGCGTGGTGTTGGACGTACAGAACCGGTCCGCCGAGGAGGCCGTCACCGGCGCTCCGGGCGCGGCCGGCACCGAGGCGCCGGACGGTCTCCCGCCGGCCCCGCTCCGCCCGTACCTGATCCTCGCCGCCGTCCTGTGCGGCCTGTACTTCCTCTACTCCTGGGTGCAGTACAGCCAGTTCCGCACCCCGTCCTGGGACCTCGGGATCTTCGGGCAGTCGGTCAGGGCGTACGCGGAGTTCCGGGCCCCCGTCGTCGACATCAAGGGCCCCGGCTTCCACATACTCGGCGACCACTTCAGCCCGGTGACCGCGCTCCTCGCGCCGCTGTACTGGATCTGGTCCTCGCCGGTCTCCCTGCTCTTCGCCCAGGCCGCGCTCTTCGCCTCCGGCGCCGTCGTCGTCGGCCGCACCACCCAGCAGATCCTCGGCAGCCGGGCCGCCGGCCTCGGTCTCGCCGTCGCGTACGGGCTCTCCTGGGGGCTCCAGGAGGCGGTCAAGTCCGACTTCCACGAGATCGCCTTCGCCGTCCCGCTGCTCGCCCTGACCTGCCGGGCCCTCCTCCTCGGACGCTGGACGGCGGCCGTCGCCTGGTCCGCCCCGCTCGTCCTGGTCAAGGAGGACATGGGCCTGACCGTCTCCATGGTCGGCGTGGTCCTCTTCCTGAAGGGCCAGAAGCGGCTCGGCGCCGCCCTGGCCGCCTTCGGCGCGGCGGCCTTCGCCCTGACGGTCCTCGTCCTGATCCCGGCGGCGAGCCGGGTCGGCCAGTACGACTACTGGTCCAAGATCGAGAAGACCGGCCAGGGCGCCGAGACCTCCTTCGGGCAGGTCATCGGCGACGCCCTCGCCTCGGGCGAGCGGTGGGAGATGGTGTTCTACCTGCTCGCCGTCACCGGCTTCCTCGCCCTGCGCTCCCCGCTGATCCTGCTCGTCCTGCCCACCCTCGGCTGGCGCTTCCTCTCCCAGGACCCCAACCACTGGGGCATGCACTGGCACTACAGCGCGATCCTGATGCCGGTGGTCTTCCTCGCGCTCGTGGACGGCGTCCGCGCCGTGCGCACCTCGCCGCAGGCCTGGCTCGCCTCGTACGGGAAGGTCGTCGTGCCGGTCGCGACGGCGGTCGCGCTGGTCCTCGCCGCGAACCTGCCGCTGCGGGAGCTGACGAAGCCGGAGACGTACCGGACGGACGCCCGGACCGAGCAGGCGCGGGCGGCGGTGGACGCGGTGCCGGAGGGCGTCAGCGTGGAGGCGGACGTCTCGCTCCTCGCCCACCTCACGGCGGACCACCGGGTCTACTGGGTGGGCACGTCGAAGGGCGCCACCCCGGACTACCTCGCCTTCGACCTGCGCGGCTGGTCGCAGCAGGTCACGGACCCGGCGCAGCTGGCTTCGCAACTGCATCCGGAGGCGCGGTACGAGATCACCCACCGCTCGGAGGGGTTCGCCGTCCTCAAGCGGGTGTGACGCGGCGCGCACGGCGAAGGGCCCGGCTCCCCCTGGAGCCGGGCCCGTCGCCGTGCGTGGATCAGTACTGCTGCTTGTTGCGGTTGAACCAGGCCGAGCCGTCCGACTTCGCCACGAAGACGATGACCAGGACGGCCAGGGCGAGGCCCACGATGCCGAGGGGCAGCGAGAAGAGGCTGAACAGCACGCTGATCGAGGAGTAGACGATGGTGCCGACCCGGATGCCGTTGCCGCCGGAGCGGAACTTGGCGGCGAGGAACATGCCGACGGCGGCGAAGATCAGCGAGAAGATGCCGAGGCCGATCAGGATGCCCTGGCCCAGGTCGGCGAAGGCGTCGACATCGGCGGACGAGGCGCCGGACTTCTCCAGCTCGCTGTCGATCGCGAAGGACATGCCGATCACGGCGAGGCCGCCGATGACGTTGAACGCGGCGCTGATCCACAGCATCACGCGCGCGGCCTTCACCCCACCGGGCATCTCCATGGCCACGCCCGGGTAGCCGCCCCCGCCGTACGGCGAGACCGGCGGAGCCGCCGGGTAGCCGTAGCCCTGCTGCGGCGGCACGCCCTGGGGGGCCTGCTGCGGGTAGCCGTAACCGGGCTGCTGGCCCTGGCCCTGCCCCTGCGGCTGGCCGTAGGGGTTGTTCGGGTCACCGAAGCTCATCGCGGGTTTCCTCCGTGAATTTCTCTGTGCGGGGACGACGCGGCCCGCGCGGAGGACTCTTCACGGTGAATGAGCGGACTCCCCCCGGCACTTTCCGCGGTACTTCGCCGATCATCGTGGTCGCAACGTCGACTTTTTGTCCAGTCGATACGCATCGGAGTTGTGCAAGTGCAACCTGTTGTTCGGTGCGATCGGCCGCCCGGCACGAGCGAATTGGAACAAGGCGGGGGTCATCCGGGAGGATGTCTCCATGAGCGCCCAGATTCTCGATGGCAAGGCCACCGCAGCCGCGATCAAGTCCGATCTGACCGTCCGTGTGGCGGCCCTCAAGGAGCGGGGCGTCACGCCCGGACTCGGCACCCTCCTGGTCGGCGAGGACCCGGCCAGCCAGAAGTACGTGGCCGGCAAGCACCGCGACTGCGCGGAGGTCGGCCTCGCCTCGATCCAGCGCACGCTGCCCGCCACCGCCACCCAGGAGGAGATCGAGGCGGTCGTACGGGAGCTCAACGAGGACCCCGCCTGCACCGGGTACATCGTCCAGCTCCCGCTGCCCAAGGGCATCGACGAGAACCGCATCCTGGAGCTGATGGACCCGGCCAAGGACGCGGACGGTCTGCACCCGACCAACCTCGGCCGGCTCGTCCTGAACGAGCCCGCCCCGCTGCCCTGCACGCCGAACGGCGTCATCACGCTGCTCCGCCGTCACGGCGTCGAGATCAACGGCGCCGAGGTCGTGGTCGTCGGACGCGGTGTCACCATCGGGCGCACGATGCCGCTGCTGCTCACCCGCCGCTCCGAGAACGCCACCGTGACCCAGTGCCACACCGGCACCCGCGACCTCTCCGCCCACCTGCGCAACGCCGACATCATCGTCGCGGCGGCCGGTGTGCCGCACCTGATCAAGCCCGAGGACGTGAAGCCGGGCGCGGCCGTTCTCGACGTCGGCGTCTCGCGCAACGGCGAGGGCAAGATCGTCGGCGACGTGCACCCCGGTGTCGCCGAGGTGGCCGGCTGGATCTCCCCGAACCCCGGCGGCGTCGGCCCGATGACCCGCGCCCAGCTCCTCGTCAACGTCGTCGAGGCCGCCGAGCGCGCGGCCGCGGCGCTCTGACGTGACCTCCGGGACCCCTGAGGCCTCCGGGGCCCCCGGGACCCCTGGGAGGTTCGGAGGGTCGGACGGGGCGGAGAGGACCGATGTGACGGACGTGAAGGACGTGACGGACGTCAAGGATGGGGTGGACGTGACGGGGACGAAGAACGCCGAGGCCGCCGAGACCGTCGAGAACGCCGAGGCCGCCGGGAACGCGGTGGCCGCCGGGAA
This sequence comes from Streptomyces sp. NPDC002057, assembly GCF_040296665.1. Lineage (NCBI taxonomy): Bacteria > Bacillati > Actinomycetota > Actinomycetes > Kitasatosporales > Streptomycetaceae > Streptomyces > Streptomyces sp. NPDC002057. Next base: position 103,369 of record NZ_JBEOXR010000019.1, on the reverse strand, counting down.
CGCGGAGTCCGCGGACGCCGCTGCGGCGACCTCGGCCGGTGCCGCCGACGGCTCCACCGGTACCTCGGTCGGCGGTCCCCGGCGCCGGCCGCCCACCGTCACGACCAGCACCGCGCGCCCCGAGGGCGGCGGCCGGGCGGCCCCCGGTGACGCCCCCGCGCCCGCCCGCCAGTGGCCGCTGCTCACCGTGCTCGGACTCGCCGGGCTCGGCCTGCTCGTGGTGGGGACGGATCCGTTCCCACAGGCCTTCCGGATCGGGGTCGTCCTGGTCGGGATCGCGCTCCTCGTGGGGGCCGTGATGCGCCGGGTGCTGCCCTCCGTGGGCATGCTGGCCGTCCGCTCCCGCTTCACGGACATGATCACGTACGGGGTCATGGGTGGCCTGATCGTGCTGCTCGCGCTCATGGTGCAGCCGGACCCCTGGCTGAAGATCCCGTTCCTGGAGGACGTCCTCCACCTCACGGTGACCTAGGGCCTGTCCGGCCATTCCCGCCGGGTCCGGCGCCCATGGCCGGACAGGCCTCGCACGAGGCGCGACGCCCGCCCTCTCCCCCGTGGGAGGGCGGGCGCCGCTGCGATCAAGGGTCATGTACGTGCCAATGCGGGGACAAGGTCCGTCAGCGCGCTGTGGCACGGAAGTGACCATTCCGGTACCTCGGCTCCGCATCCGGGGCGCGTATCGCCCCCGGACCTGCCATCCTTCGGGGAAGCAGGGGATCCGCGGGAGACACGGGCGCCGCGGGAGGCAGGGGACAAGGGGGCCGCACATGCCTGGCTGGAAGGCGCTGCCGGACGAACTCGACCCGGACGTCCGCGCGTTCACGGAGCGCCTCCGTCGTCTCGTCGACCGCAGCGGCCTCGGTGTCACGGCCGTCGCCGAACGCACCGGACACGAACGGGCCGCGTGGGACCGGTATCTGAACGCGCGCCTCCCCGCGCCCCGGGGCGCCGTCGTCGCCCTCGCGGAGGTGACCGGAAGCGACCCCGCCGTCCTCGCGACCGACTGGGAGCGCGCGGAGCGCGCCTGGGCCCGCTCCACCGCGCCGGCGCAGGGGGCGGGGGGTGACGCCGCGCCGGGGAAGGGCTCCACCGCTCCTGGCAAGGGCGCCGCCGCCTCGGGGGAGGGTCCCACCGCCTGGGGGGAGGGCGGCACTCCCGCTCCCGCCCTCGGTTCCGGTCCCGCCCTCGGTTCCGGTTCCGGTACCGGTCCCGGTCCCGGTGACGACCGCACCATGGAGATCCGGCGCCTCGACCGGCCCCGCCCGGAGGTGCCTCCGGCCTCCGACTCCGCCGTACCCGCGCCCCGTACCCCCGCCCCGCCCCGTACCTCCGCCGAGTCCCCGTCCCGGGCCCCCGGCTCGCGCCGCACATCGGTTCTGCTCTACGCCGCCGGCGTCCTCGGCGCCCTGCTCGTCGTCACCGCCGCCCTGCTCCTGGTCGATCTGGGCGGCTCGGACGGTGGGGGCGACCCCGTGGCCGCCCCGCCCACCACCGCCGCCCCGCCCTCCACGCCGCGCACCAGCCTTCCCGCCGGGGTGAAATGCGCGGGGGCCGACTGCGCAGGCCAGGACCCGGAGGCGATGGGGTGCGGCGGCGCCCTCGCGACCACCGTCGCCCTCGCCCGCGTGGGCACCGCCCGGGTCGAGGTCCGCTACAGCGACACCTGTGCGGCCGCCTGGGCCCGGATCACCGGCGCGGCCCCCGGGGACACCGTGACCGTGGAGGCCGGGGAGACGGTGCGGCGCGCCACCGTCGCCCCGGACGCCGACACGACGGCGGAGACCGACGCGTACACGTCGATGGTCGCCGTCGACTCCGGCGCGGCCGCGAAGGCCTGCGGCCTGCTCGCGAACGGCGACGACGGCTGCACCGCGAATCCGTAGCGCCGGTCCGCGGTCGGTCCATCGGTCCATCGGCCGACGGGGCGACCGCGGACCGGCGGTCGGCGGTCGATGGGTCCGGGCGGCCGGGGGTCGGTGGGTCCGGGCGGCCGGCCCGCGGAACAGGACACGGACGGGCGGTCGACGGGACACGGACGGGCGGCAGTGAGCCGGACCACAAGGGGTTGGGGATTCACCGGGGCCCGGGTCGGATAGCCTGACCGCTGGATATCTCTTCATGTCGAGACACCGATCGATCAAGAGAGCTATCCCGCACCAGGGGCAGGGACCCCCACCGCCAGCTGTCTTACGGAGATCGCCATGACCCGCACTCCCGTGAATGTCACCGTGACCGGCGCGGCCGGCCAGATCGGCTACGCGCTGCTCTTCCGCATCGCCTCCGGCCACCTGCTCGGCGCGGACGTGCCGGTCAAGCTGCGCCTCCTCGAGATCCCGCAGGGCGTGAAGGCCGCCGAGGGCACCGCCATGGAGCTCGACGACTGCGCCTTCCCGCTGCTCAAGGGCATCGACATCTTCGACGACCCGAGCCAGGGCTTCGAGGGTGCGAACGTCGCGCTGCTCGTCGGCGCCCGCCCGCGTACCAAGGGCATGGAGCGCGGTGACCTGCTCGCCGCCAACGGCGGCATCTTCAAGCCGCAGGGCAAGGCCATCAACGACCACGCCGCGGACGACATCAAGGTCCTCGTCGTCGGCAACCCGGCCAACACCAACGCCCTGATCGCCCAGGCCGCCGCCCCGGACGTGCCGGCCGAGCGCTTCACCGCGATGACCCGCCTGGACCACAACCGCGCGCTGTCGCAGCTCGCCGCCAAGACCGGCTCCTCGGTCGAGGACATCAAGCGCCTCACCATCTGGGGCAACCACTCGGCGACCCAGTACCCGGACATCTTCCACGCGGAGATCGCCGGCAAGAACGCCGCCGAGCTCGTCGACGACCAGGTGTGGCTGGCCGACACCTTCATCCCGACCGTCGCCAAGCGCGGCGCCGCGATCATCGAGGCCCGTGGCGCGTCCTCCGCCGCCTCGGCCGCGAACGCCGCCATCGACCACGTCCACACCTGGGTCAACGGCACCGCCGCGGGCGACTGGACCTCCATGGGCATCCCGTCGGACGGCTCCTACGGCGTCCCCGAGGGCCTCATCTCCTCCTTCCCCGTCACCACCAAGGACGGCGCGTACGAGATCGTCCAGGGCCTGGAGATCAACGAGTTCTCGCGCGGCCGCATCGACGCCTCCGTGGCGGAGCTCGCCGAGGAGCGCGACGCGGTCCGCGAGCTCGGCCTCATCTGAGTCCCGGCTCCACCGGGTCCGGGCTCTCCCGAGTCCCGGCTCCACCCCGCCAGGGCTCTCCGGAGCCCCGGCACAGGGCTCGTCCGAGTCCCGGCAGGGCTCTCCGGAGCCCCGCCACACCGAGTCGGGAGCCCTCAGGGCCCCCGTCTCCACATTCCCGGCGCCCCCGGACCGTACGACCGACCGTACGGCCCGGGGGCGCCGTTTTTTCTGCCGACACGGAACCCCCACCTCCCCTATGCTGACCCACCGGTTCGCGGTCAAGTGAGCCGTGAACGCGGGAAGTTGCACACCATCGGGGGAGTCTTGTCGCAGTCGTCCATTCCACAGCAGCCCGACGGGCCACCCCACACGCCGCCGAGCACACCACCGAGCGCGCCACCGGACGTCCCGGCGCACGTGCCACCGGCCGTCGACCCGCGCCGGTCACCCGCCTCCAGCGAGGCGACCCGGCTGCTCTGCGCCGGCACGTACCTCGACGACGGCTTCCGTGACGCGGTCATCGACGAGCTGTACGTCCACGAGGAGCGCTTCGCCGCCCCCTCCCTCGGCCACGACGCGAGCCGCGTCCTCGCCCACGCGCTCCGCGCCCGCCGCGTCGAGCTCGGCTGGGCCGCCGGCATCCTCGCGCTCTGGATCATCGCGATCCCGCTCACCAAGGGCCTGGTCGCCCTGCTGATCGTGCCCTTCCTCGTCCTCGGCCTCGCCCGCTGGATCCGCGGCCGTTCGGCCGCCGCCCCGGTCTACCGCGTCGTCGCCGCCTTCGTGGTGCGCTGGTACGGGCGGCTCATGCTGCTCCAGTCCGCCCTGCTGCTCTTCTTCCTCGCCGTCGGTGACGACGAGTCCGGCGGGGAGTTCCTCGGCGACGTCTCCGACACGGGCGAGTTCCTCGACCTCGCGGTGAGCCTCGCGGCCCAGGAGATGTGGGGCATCGGCAAGCTGGAGGTGTGGATCACCATCGCCGTGCCGCTCCTGGTGGCCTGGGCGGTGGCCACCCAGCGCGGCCAGTTCGCCCGCGCGCTCACCCAGGAGCTGTCCCGCGAGCGCTTCGCCGACCAGCGCTCCGACCCGGCCGAGCTGGCCGAGGGCGCCCGCTCCCGCCGCCTGCGCGACCGGATCCGGGTCGAACAGCACGCCCGGCTGGTCATGTACGGGGCCGACGACCCGTTCTGCGGTGCCGGCGAGCCGTACGAGCCCTGGTCGCTCTCCGTCGAACTGCGCCCCCGCAAGAACCTCGACGGCAAGGCGCCCGAACCGCTCGACAACAGCGCCGTCATGCGGCACGTCGTCCCGCTCGTGGAGGCGCTCCGCGTGCCCTCCCCGCACGGTTCGCCGCAGCTCCAGGCCGCCGTACGGGACCGGCTGCGCGAACTGGAGATCGACGAGGTCGTGTTCCTGCCGGTCGACGGGCTGCCGGCCCGCACCGCCGCCCCCTACAGCCCCGAGGGCTTCGAGGCGCACCGGTCGGGCTCCATCGAGGAGGGCGGCGAGACCCGGCGCCACTTCCTGCGCATCAGGGTCGGCGGCTGGGGCGAGGAGATCGTCACCACCGTCTTCGTCCGCGTCCACACGCAGGGCGGCATGCTGATGCTGGAGGTCGCACCGCACGTCCTGCGTCCGGTGAAGCCGCTCTACCGGTACGCCGACCGGATCGCCCACCGCTACCGCCACAACCACCACTTCGGCAAGGCCGTCTGGGCGCTCGGCCAGACCCCGCGCTCCGCCGGACAGGCCCTCGTCACGCTCGGGCGCTCGCTCGGCCACGGCTGGCGGCTGCTCACCGCGGGCCACGCCCACGCGCTGCCCGAGGGGCCCGCGGTCTCGGTCCGTGAGCTCGGCTCCGACGACGAGGCCTCGCTCTTCCAGGAGATGGACATCAGCCGCTACCTGAAGAGCGTGCAGGACCGGGTCGCCAACGGCGTGACGGCCGCGCTCCGCGAAGCGGGTTACGAGACCGCCGAGTTCGAGCAGAAGATCGTTCATGTCGCCGAGGGCGGCACGTTCATCGAGAACACCCGGGGCAACGTCACCCTCGGCAACAACAACACCGTCACCAGCAAGAACTTCACCACCGCGACCACCGGAGGCAACCGTGGCTGAGACCGGCAACACCACCGCGAACGGCGCCGCCGACGACCTGACCGCCCGGAGCGGCATCAACGTCACCAACACCTCCGGCAACGTCACCATCGGCGACCACAACACCGTCACCAGCACGGTGAACGGCACCGGGCCGAGCCGCGACCCGCAGCAGGAGGCGCTGCTCCAGGCCATCCGCCGGCTCCGCGCCGACCTCGGCGGCGTCGTGCCCTCCGAGCGGACGACCGCCCTGGACGCCGAACTCTCCGACGCCGAGGACGAGATCGAGGGCACGGGCCGGGCGGGCGCCGGCCGGCTGGCCCGGCTGCGCCAGGCCCTCACGGACGCGGGCGCGGTGACCGGCATCCTCGCCTCGGGCGTGGCCGTCGGCCAGGCCGTCGGCACCCTGCTCGGAGGGTGAGATGAGCGGTCACGGGGGCGGCGGCGGGGCACGCTGGAACGACGAGACACAGAGCTGGGAGTCCGGCGGGGCAGCGCCCGGCCCCGCCGGGGGAGTCGGGGGCGGCCCCGTCGTACCTCCGCCGCCTCCGCCGCGGTACACGCCGGAGCCGGCACCCGGGTACGCCCCCGAGTACGCCGTGCCGGGGCACGCGCCCGCGTACGTGCCGGAGACCGTCGGCCGGCAGTACCCGGTGCCCGGCAGCGCCCCCGCGACGGATGGCCGGCCGCGCGCGCGGGCGGCCGTCGCGGCGGGGGTCGCCGCGGCCGTCCTCGCCGCCGGCTCCGTGGGCGGCTGGCTGCTCTGGGGCGGGGACGGCGGGACCCCGGTGGCGGGCGGCGGTCCAGCGGTCTCCGTGTCGGGCGCGCCCGAGACCACCGACACGAACGGCTCGGGCGATCCGACGGACAGCGGCGGGCCCACCGGCACCACCGCCCCGACCTCCGGCTCGCCGACGCCCTCCGGTTCGTCGGCCACCCCCACGGCCGGCGCGCCCCCGGCCGGCTACCGGGTCCAGAAGGACCTCAGGGGCTTCACGATCGCCGCACCCGAGGGGTGGAACCGCACCGAGTCCGACGAGGGCGGCGTCTTCTTCAACGCGCCGGACGGCCGGAGCCTCCTCCAGGTCTTCGTCGTCACCGAGGCCGGCATGACGCCGTACGAGGCCCTGCGCGCGGTCTCCGAGGACGGGCGGGCCAACAAGCCCGGCTACGAGGAGCTCAGCCTCGAAAGGGTCGCCGGGGACCCGGGCGCCCCGGCCGACGCCGCCGAACTGGTCTACCACTACTCGCGCGAGGAAGGCCGCCGCAAGGTCGTCGACCGGGCGTTCACGGCCCCGGACGGCAACCACTACGCGATCCTGGCCGCCGGTCCGGTGACGGACTGGCCGAAGCAGCGCGAGGTGCTCCGGGTGGCCCTGGAGTTCTTCCGGCCGGGCGCGTACTGACCGGCCCGGCCCGCGGCTCCCGTCCCGGCTCCGGCCCTGCCGACCTCCCCGCTCCCGTCCCCGCCCTCGCTCACGCGGAGCGCGGGGTGTAGTGGCCGGGCGTCATCCGGGTGGTGACGGCGATCCGGTTCCAGGCGTTGATGACGACGATCGCGGAGATGACCCGGGCGAGCTCGGTCTCGTCGAAGTGCGCGGCGGCGCGGGCGTACACCTCGTCGGGCACGAAGCCGTCGGTGAGGACGGTGACGGACTCGGTGAGTTCGAGGGCGGCCAGCTCCCGCTCGGTGTAGAAGTGCCGGGACTCCTGCCAGGCGGAGAGCTGCACGATCCGCTCGACGGTCTCGCCCTCCGCGAGCGCGTCCTTGGTGTGCATGTCGATGCAGAACGCGCAGTGGTTGACCTGGGAGGCCCGGATCTTGATCAGGTGGTAGAGGGTCGGGTCGATGTCCTTCGCCGCCGCCGTCTCCAGGCGGAGCATCGCCCGGTAGAAGTCGGGGACGCGTTCGGCGAGGGGGAGTCGCGGGGCGTGCTCGTCGGCGTAGGCGGTGGTCGCGGGGGTGTGCGTGTGCGTGGTCATGCCTTCACCGTACGAGCCAGGTGGCGCAGGAGTATGGTCCATTGGCATGGCGAACGAGTGGGCCACTTTCGGGGCCGACCTCCATCTGGAACTGCGTGGTCCGCGTCTGCGGGCCGGCCTCATGGACGCCCTGCGGGAGGCGGTGCGCAGCGGGCGTCTGGAGGCCGGCACCCGGCTGCCGTCCTCCCGTTCGCTCGCCGCCGACCTGGGCATGGCCCGCAACACCGTCGCCGACGCCTACGCGGAACTCGTCGCCGAGGGGTGGCTCACCGCCCGGCAGGGTTCGGGCACCCGGGTCGCCCGTCGCGCCGACCCCCGCCCCGCGGCGTGGCCGGCCCTCGCCGCGAGCCCCGTGCCCGCCCTGCCCCGGCCCGCCAGACCGGCGCACGACCTGAAGGCGGGCACCCCCGACCTGGCGTCCTTCCCGCGCGCGGAGTGGCTCAAGGCGTACCGGCGGGCGCTCATGACCGCGCCGAACGAGGCCTTCGGATACGGCGACGCGCGCGGCCGGCCCGAACTCCGCGCGGTCCTCGCCGAGTACCTCGCCCGCGCGCGGGGCGTGTACGCCCGGCCCGAGCGGATCGTGATCTGCGCGGGGTTCGTGCACGGCCTGATGCTGATCGGAGAGGTCCTGCGGAACCGGGGCGTCCGGGACGTGGCGGTCGAGTCGTACGGCCTCGGCCTCCACGCGGGCCTGCTCACCGGGGCGGGCCTCGGCACCCCGGCCCTGCCCTTCGACGAACGGGGCACGAGGGTCGAGGCGTTGTCGGAGCCCGCGGAGGGCGGGTCGCTCGCCACGGCCGGGGCGGTCCTGATGACACCCGCGCACCAGTTCCCGCTGGGCGGCGCGCTGCCCCCGGACCGGCGGGCGGCGGCCGTCGACTGGGCGCGCGCCTCGGGCGGCTTCGTCCTGGAGGACGACTACGACGGGGAGTTCCGGTACGACCGGCAGCCGGTCGGGGCGCTCCAGGGACTCGACCCCGAGCGGGTCGTCTACCTCGGCACCGCGAGCAAGTCCCTGGCCCCGGGGCTGCGGATCGGCTGGATGGTGCTGCCGGAGAGCCTGGTCGGCGAGGTCGTGGCGGCGAAGGGCGCCGCGGAGTGGGCGACGGGCACGCCGGACCAGCTGGCGTTCGCGGAGTTCCTGGGCTCGGGGGCGTACGACCGGCACGTACGGGCGATGCGGCTGCGCTACCGGCGGCGCCGCGACCAGCTGGTGGCGGCGGTGGCCGCGCACTCGCCGGAGACCCGGGTCAGCGGCATCGCGGCCGGCCTCCACGCCGTCCTGGCCCTCCCGCCCGGCACGGAACAGGCCGTCCTGCGGGCCGCCGCCTGGAACGGCCTGGCCGTCCAGGGCGTCAACCAGTTCCGCCGCCCCACGGTCCCTGCGACCCTGGACGGGCTGGTCGTCGGCTACGCGACGCCACCGGACAGCGCCTGGCAGGGCGCCCTCCGGACCTTGTGCCGGGTGCTGCCCTAGGGCTCTCGGGCCGGACCGGGTTCCGACGGTCGGGCCGGGCTCGCCGCGGCACCGGCGTCGTCCGGCTCCGGGGGTTCGCCGAAGCGGGCCAGGGTCAGCGAGCCCGCCACCGCCACCGCGAAGCCGAGGACGGCGAGCCATCCGTACCCCTCCCTCGTACGGTCCCCGAGCCAGACCACCCCGACGATCGCCGGCCCGATCGTCTCGCCGAGCACCGAGCCCGCCGTCGCCGTGGTCACCGAGCCCCGCTGGAGCGCCGAGGTCAGGAGGAGGAACGCGGCCCCGCCGCCGACCAGCAGCGCGTACCAGGACGGGTCGGTGAAGTCGATGCCGTCGATCAGCCGGACCGCCACCTCCACCACCCCGAAGCCGAAGCCCGCGCCGAGGCCGAGGACGAGGGCGCGGGGCTTCTCCGGCAGCCGGCCGCCCACCACGCCGAGCAGCAGGACGCCGAAGGCGGCGGCGAGCAGCGCCCAGGGCAGCCACTCCGGGCCGCTCCGGTGGCCCTCCTTCCCGGAGGTCAGGGCGAGCAGGGCGAGCCCCGCGCAGACCACGGCCACGGCCGTCCACTCCACCCGGCGCAGCCTCACCCGCAGCACCCGCGAGGCGATGACGGCGGTGACCGCCAGGCTCGCGGCGAGGGCCGCGCCCACCACGTAGATGGGCAGCGTCCGCAGGGCGACGATCTGCAGGACGAAGCCCGTCCCGTCCATCGCGAGCCCGGCGATGTACCGCCACTGCCGCAGCGCCCGCCACATCAGCGCGACGTCGACGCCACCGCCGGTCCCGGGTGTCGCGGCGCGGGCCGCCATCGCCTGGAAGACCGAGGCCGCGCCGAAGCAGACGGACGAGGCGAGCGCACAAATCATCCCGAGGAGCACGAAACGACTCTAGGGGGTGACGGCCGAAACGACCGGCCTACACTGTGCGGTCGCGACAGACGTGAACGCGACAAGCGTGCACGTGACCGAGCGGACGCGATCAGTTGTGATCGCGGCGGTCGCGACCGCGAAGGGGAGGGCGACGGACATGCGGAGGCTGAGGTCGAGCACGGTGGTGCTCGGCGGGATGGGTGTGCTCGCGGCGACGATCACCGCGTGCGGTTCCGAGCCGGACAGGCGGTGTGTGGACCCGCTGACCCGCGAGGAGCTGCCGAGCTACCGGTGCGAGAGCGGCGGTGGCGATGACGACGACGACAACGGCTCCACCACCCGGGGCTCGTACTACTACGGCGGTTCCCTGCGGGACAGCAAGGTGAGCGGCGGCAGCTTCGACAAGAAGGCCGTCGACACCGGGGGCTTCGGCTGCTCCGGTTCCGGCGGCGGCTGAGAGGGGCCCGGCACATGCGACGCCACACGATCGAGCCCCGGCCCGGCTGGCAGGAGACGGTGGAGGAGCAGGGGCTCGTCTACCCGCTGACCCGCCACCCGGACGGTTCGCTCCGTCCGTACTGGGACGAGAGCGCGTACTACTCCTTCACCCTGCCCGAGGTCGAGGCCCTGGAGGAGGTCGTCGAGGAGCTGCACACGATGTGCCTGGCGGCGGCCGCGCACATCGTCGAGCACGACCGGTTCGCCGAGCTCGGGATCACCGATCCGAAGCTCGTCTCCCTGGTCGCCGAGTCCTGGCGGCGCCGTGCCGAACTCCCCTCCCTCTACGGGCGGTTCGACCTCCGCTACGACGGCACGGGCCCGGCCAAGATGCTGGAGTACAACGCCGACACCCCCACCTCCCTCGTGGAGGCCGCGAGCCCGCAGTGGTTCTGGATGGAGGACCGGTTCCCCGGCGCCGACCAGTGGAACTCCCTCCACGAACGGCTCGTCGACGCCTGGAAGCGGCAGGCCCACCTGCTGCCCCCGGGACCCCTCCACTTCGCGCACTCCGACGGCGACGAACTCGGCGAGGACCTGATGACGGTCGCGTACCTGCGCGAGACCGCCCAGCAGGCCGGACTCGACACCGAGGCGCTCTCCGTCGAACGGATCGGCTGGGACCGGCTCTCGCGCCGCTTCGTCGACGACCGGCTCCGCTTCATCCGCAGCTGCTTCAAGCTCTACCCGTGGGAGTGGCTCACCACCGACCGCTTCGGCCGGCACGTCCTGGAGACCCTCGACAACGGCGGCGGCACCGGCACCACCTGCTGGATCGAGCCCGCCTGGAAGATGCTGCTCTCCAACAAGGCGCTCCTCGCGATCCTGTGGGAGCTCTACCCCGGTCACCCCAACCTGCTCGCCGCCCACCTCGACGGGCCGCGCGAACTCGCCTCGACCACCGGCTGGGTCGCCAAGCCGCTGCTCGGGCGGGAGGGCGCGGGGGTCACCCTGCACGAGGCCGGCACGGAGCCGTTCGTCCGGGACGGGGAGCCCTGCTGCTACCAGGAGCTGTCCCCACTGCCCGACTTCGACGGCAACCGGGTGGTGCTCGGCGCGTGGGTCGTCGAGGACGAGGCCGCGGGGCTCGGGATACGGGAGTCGGCGGGTCCCGTCACCGACGAGTACGCCCGCTTCCTCCCGCACGTCATCCTGTAGCGCCCCCGGGGACCTTCCACGACGGACCCGCGGAAGCCCCGGGAGGCTACTCCGCGACGTACTCCCGCAGCGGCGCGGGCTTCAGGCCGGCCGCCTCGGCCGCGTCGAGGGCCCGCAGCAGGTCCTGCTCCAGGGTCTCGTTGAAGTGCAGCAGGATGATGTCGCCGGCCTTGAGGGTCGGCGTCGGCGGGGACCACTGGCCCCAGGTGGTGAGGTCGTACGTCCACGTCACCAGCGCCTTCGCCCCGCAGGCGCGGGCCGCGGTACGGGTGGTCGCGTCGTACACCCCGTACGGCGGACGCAGCAGCCGCGGGCCGTCCCCGAACTGGGCGAGGTGCCGGTCGCGCGCCCCGCACACCTCCGCCTTCTGGCCGGCGGCGTCGAGGGTGGTCAGGTCTGGGTGGTTGACGGTGTGGTTCTCGACGCGGGAACGCCCCTGGTTCAGCAGGGTGTGGAAGTAGCCGGAGTCGTACGAGTAGGCGCCGGGCAGCAGGAAGAGCGAGGCGGGCACCCGGCGGTCGAGCAGCAGTTTCGCCGCGGCGGGGTCGTGGAACCAGCCGTCGTCGATGGTGATGAAGACGACCGGGTCGGTGGTCTCGACGTGCGAGACCACCGGGACGGGCTCGGGCCAGGCCGCCTTCGGGGCGGCGTGCGCGGGTCCCGTGACCGCGCCGAGGAGCGCGAGCGGGACGAGGGCGGCGAGCGCGGCACGCACGGCGTGACGCAGACGGAGTCTCGGCATGGCCGCATCATTGGCCTAGACCAACTGCCGTGTCAATGGTCCGAGTTGCCCCGCACCGGCCCGCGTCCGCCGCACCCGGGAACGGAGTTCCTCACTCCGCCGACAGCACCCCCCGCAGCTGCTCCAGACCCCAGTCCAGGTCCTCCTTCGAGATGACCAGCGGCGGTGCGATCCGGATCGTCGAACCGTGCGTGTCCTTCACCAGGACACCCCGCTCCATCAGCTTCTCCGAGATCTCCCGGCCCGTGCCGCGCGAGGGCGCGATGTCCACGCCGGCCCACAGGCCGCGCCCGCGCACCGCCTCCACCGCCCCACCGCCGACGAGGAGCCCCAGTTCCGCGTGGAGGTGCTCGCCCAGCTCCGCCGCCCGCTCCTGGTACTCGCCCGTCCGCAGCATCGCGACCACTTCGAGGGCCACCGCGCAGGCCAGCGGGTTCCCGCCGAACGTCGAGCCGTGCTCACCCGGCCGGAACACCCCGAGCACCGAACGGTCGGCGACCACCGCCGACACCGGGACCACCCCGCCGCCCAGCGCCTTCCCCAGGATGTACACGTCCGGCACCACACCCTCGTGCTCGCACGCGAACGTCCGGCCCGTCCGGCCCAGACCCGACTGGATCTCGTCCGCCATGAACAGCACGTTCCGCCGGAGTGTCAGCTCCCGCACCCCCGCCAGATATCCGGCCGGCGGCACCAGGACCCCCGCCTCGCCCTGGATCGGTTCGATCAGCACCGCCACCGTGTTCTCGGTGACCGCCGCCTCCATCGCCGTCAGGTCCCCGTACGGCACGATCTCGAACCCCGGCGTGTACGGACCGAAGTGGTCCCGCGCCTCGTGGTCCGTGGAGAAGCTGACGATCGTCGTCGTCCTGCCGTGGAAGTTGTTCGCCGCGACCACGATCTTCGCGTGCCCGTCCGGCACGCCCTTCACCTCGTACCCCCACTTCCGGGCGGTCTTCACGGCCGTCTCGACCGCCTCCGCGCCGGTGTTCATCGGCAGCACCGCCTCCTTGCCGCACAGCTCCGCGAGCTGTGCGCAGAACTCGGCGAACCGGTCGTGGTGGAAGGCGCGCGAGGTCAGCGTCACCCGCTCCAGCTGGGCCTTCGCCGCGTCGATCAGACGCCGGTTGCCGTGCCCGAAGTTGAGCGCCGAGTACCCGGCGAGCATGTCGAGGTAGCGGCGCCCCTCGACATCGGTCATCCAGGCGCCGTCCGCCGAGGCGACGACGACCGGCAGGGGGTGGTAGTTGTGAGCGCTGTGCGCCTCCGCCGAAGCGATCGCGTCTTGTGTGCTCGACACGGGATCTCCGTTCGTCCTGCGGCTCGGGGGGTGACCCCGACGAGGGGGTGTGGCCCCTGTTTCTATCGTCGCTCGGATGCCGGGCGGGGAAACCTCGCGCACGGCGCGCCCTTCGCCGGTGTCCCGCCGGTCGGCCCCCTCTCCCCGGTCGGCCCCTCTCCCCGGTCGGGCCCCGACCGACAGGCCACCCGCTACGCTGAGAACACGCACGGCGACTGGCGAACGGGGAAGCGACCCCGGGGGAGCCGTGCGCGGCAGACCACACGAGACGCCGCCCGCCTGGGCGTCACGGGACCAGAGTCCCGCGTGGCGCCGCGCCTCTCACGCAGTGCCCCGGGACCCGCCGACGCCCGGAGGACACCACCATGACCGCACCGCAGCACCCCGCACTCGCCGCCGCCGATCCCGAGCTCGCCGCCCTCGTCGGAGCCGAGGAGAGCCTCCAGGCGGAGACCCTGCGCCTCATCCCCAGCGAGAACTACGTCTCCGCCGCCGTCCTGGAGGCCTCCGGCACCGTCCTCCAGAACAAGTACAGCGAGGGCTACCCCGGCCGCCGCTACTACGAGGGCCAGCAGAACATCGACCAGGTCGAGACCCTCGCCGTCGAGCGCGCCAAGGCCGTCTTCGGCGTCGACCACGCCAACGTCCAGCCCTACTCCGGCTCCCCGGCCAACCTCGCCGTCTACCTCGCCTTCGCCGAACCCGGCGACACCGTGATGGGCATGGCCCTGCCCATGGGCGGCCACCTCACCCACGGCTGGGGCGTCTCCGCCACCGGCAAGTGGTTCCGGGGCGTCCAGTACGGCGTCCGCCACGACACCGGCCTCGTCGACTTCGACGAGGTCCGGGACCTCGCCCTCAAGGAGCGCCCGAAGGTGATCTTCTGCGGCGGCACCGCGCTGCCCCGCACGATCGACTTCGCCGCCTTCGGCGAGATCGCCCGCGAGTCCGGCGCCGTGCTCGTCGCCGACGTCGCCCACATCGCCGGCCTCATCGCGGGCGGCGCCCACCCGTCCCCGGTCCCGCACGTGGACGTGATCTCCACGACCACCCACAAGACCCTGCGCGGCCCGCGCGGCGCCATGCTCATGTCCCGCGAGGAGCACGCCAAGGCCCTCGACAAGGCCGTCTTCCCCGGCCTCCAGGGCGGCCCGCACAACCAGACCACCGCCGCCATCGCCGTCGCCCTCCGCGAGGCGTCCCTGCCCTCCTTCCGTGACTACGCGCACGCCGTCGTCGCCAACGCCAAGGCCCTCGCCGAGGCGCTCCTCGCCCGCGGCTTCGACCTGGTCTCCGGCGGCACCGACAACCACCTGATCCTGATGGACCTCACCCCCAAGCAGGTCCCCGGCAAGATCGCCGCGAAGGCCCTCGACCGGGCGGGCATCGTCGTCAACTACAACACCGTCCCCTACGACCCCCGGAAGCCCTTCGACCCCTCCGGCATCCGCATCGGCACCCCCTCCCTCACCTCCCGCGGCCTCACCGCGGCGCACATGACGCAGGTCGCCGAGTGGATCGACCGCGGTGTCGCGGCCGCCGGCACGGGCGACGAGGAGGCACTCCGGGCGATCCGCGCCGAGGTGGCCGACCTGATGTCCACCCACCCGGCCCCGGGCCTCCCGGTCTGACCCTGCGACCCGGCGGCCGGCCCGGACGGCGCCGCCCAGCCCCGCCCCCGCCTCGCCCCGTCCAGCCCCGGGGGCCGGCCGGGGTGGGTGGGCGCGCCCCCGCACGCCGCCCTTGCACGCCGACCCCGCAAGCCGCCCCGGGCGTCAGCCCGTGGACTCCGCGGCTCTCCGGGCCTCCTCGCGGTCCGGTATGCCCTCCAGCCGGAAGGTGAGCGCGCCCCCGTTCCTCGTCCAGAGGAGCGTGGGGCCCGCCGTACGCACCTCGTGGGTCCAGGACGCGCCCGTCCCGTCCGTCATCGGGAAGGTCAGCAGGTGCGGGGCCGCGAACCAGTAGCCCTGCGCGCCGTCCGGCAGGTCGACCCACTGCGGCTGTGTCCTGACCTGCTTGGCGAAGCCGATGTCCAGGCGGGCCGGGAACTCGTCGAGCCGGACCGTCCGCTCCCCGTCCCGCCAGCACAGGCTGATCACCGCCCGTCCCCGCTCCGCCGACCCCGTCACCGCGACCGCGTCCGGCGCGCCCAGCGCCCGCGGTATCAGCGGCTCGAAGCCCGCCAGACGCCCGGCCTCCGCCGGCGGCACCGGCTCAGGGCACCCCGGCACCGCGCCACCGTCCGGAACGGGGCGCCCGTCGGGGACGTACCGCACGGAGACCCCGCCGAAGCCGAACCACTCCGCCACCGCCGCCCGCACCGGCGGAGTGAGCACGAGCACGATCAGCACCCCGGTGAGCCCCGCCACCAGCGCCCGCCACCGCGCGCGCGCCCGGCCCCGCACCGAAGCCCACCACCGGCGCCCCGCCGGCGGCGGCTCGGGCACCGGGGTCGGCACCTGCTCGGCGAGGAGCTGCGCCAGGACCCGCTCGGCCATCGACCCGCCGTCCACGTCCGGCACCCGCAGGCGCCGCCCCAGCTCCCTCAGCTCGTCCGGCAGACCCTCGTCAGCCACGCTCCCCACCTCCCTCCAGGCCCTCTCCCAGCACGCGTCCCAGCTTCTTCAGAGCCCGGCTCAGCCGGGACTTCACCGTCCCCTTCGGCCAGCCCAGCGCCTGTGCGGTCTCCGTCTCGTCCAGCTCCAGCAGATAGCGGTGGATCACCACCTGCCGGTGGTCCTCGGTGAGACCGTCGAGCGCGTCGAACAGCCGCCGGCTCCGCTCCCGCGCCTCGGCCGCGACCGCCGGGTCCGCCGACTCGGGTATCCGCGGCTCGCCCCCGAGCAGGTCCGCCTCCCGATCGGCGACGGCCCGCTGCCGACCCGCCGAGCGCACTGTGTTCCTGGTCTCATTGACGACGATCCGCAGCAGCCACGGCCGGAACGCCGCGCCCTCCTGGAAGCGGCCGAGCGAGCGGTACGCCTTGAAGAAGGCCTGCTGCACCACGTCCTCGGCCTCCGCGCCCGCGCCGCACGCCACCGCCGCTCTCAGCGCGACCGCCGTGTGCGCGCGCACCAGCTCCGCGTACGCCTCCGGCTCCCCGGCGCGTACACGTGCGATCACCGCGGCCTCGTCGTCGACCAGGCCCCCCTCCCGCGTCCTCACACTCTTGATACACCGGCAGTCCGGGATCGGTTCCCACACCTGAGAGAATGATGTGCATGGCCTCTGACGTTCCCCGCGTGCTCTCCGGAATCCAGCCCACGGCAGGCTCGTTCCACCTCGGCAACTACCTCGGCGCCGTCCGCCAGTGGGTCGCCCTCCAGGAGACCCACGACGCCTTCTACATGGTCGTCGACCTGCACGCGATCACGGTCCCGCAGGACCCCGCCGAGCTGCGCGCCAACACCCGGCTCGCCGCGGCCCAGCTGCTCGCCGCCGGTCTCGACCCGGAGCGCTGCACCCTCTTCGTCCAGAGCCACGTCCCCGAGCACGCCCAGCTCGGCTGGGTCATGAACTGCCTCACCGGCTTCGGCGAGGCCTCCCGCATGACCCAGTTCAAGGACAAGTCCGCCAAGCAGGGCGCCGACCGCGCCACCGTCGGCCTCTTCACGTACCCGATCCTCCAGGTCGCGGACATCCTGCTCTACCAGGCCGACCAGGTCCCGGTCGGCGAGGACCAGCGTCAGCACATCGAGCTGACCCGCGACCTCGCGGAGCGTTTCAACGGCCGCTTCGGCGAGACGTTCACGATCCCCGCGCCGTACATCCTCAAGGAGACGGGCAAGATCTACGACCTCCAGGACCCGGCGATCAAGATGAGCAAGTCGGCGTCGACGCCGAAGGGGCTCATCAACCTCCTGGACGACCCGAAGACCAGCGCGAAGAAGGTCAAGAGCGCGGTCACCGACACCGACACGGTGATCCGTTTCGACCCGGTGAACAAGGCCGGCGTCTCCAATCTGCTCACGATCATGTCCACGCTCACCTCCACGTCCGTCGCCGACCTGGAGAAGAGCTACGAGGGCAAGATGTACGGCGCGCTGAAGACGGATCTCGCCGAGGTCATGGTGGACTTCGTCACGCCGTTCCGGACCCGCACCCAGGAATACCTGGACGACCCGGAGACGCTGGACTCGATCCTGGCCAAGGGAGCGGAGAAGGCCCGCGCCGTCGCCGCCGAGACGCTGGCGCAGACGTACGAGCGCATCGGCTTCCTGCCCGCCAAGCACTGAGTCCAAGGACCCTGGCCCAAAGGGTGGTGCAGGCCGCACACTGGCGGCTGCACCACCACCGCACACAAGTCGACCGACGACGGAGGAGAACGACGTGGGGACCGTAACGCTCGGCGTTTCGATCGCGGTCCCGGAGCCCTACGGCAGCCTGCTCCAGGAGCGGCGCGCCGGCTTCGGGGACCCGGCCGCACACGGCATCCCCACGCACGTCACGCTCGTCCCGCCGACGGAGGTCCCGGAGGAGCGGCTGCCGGAGATCGAGGCGCACCTCGCGGGCGTCGCCGCCGACTACCAGCCCTTCCCCGTCCGCCTGAAGGGCACCGGGACCTTCCGCCCGCTCTCGCCGGTGGTCTTCGTGAAGCTGCGGGAGGGCGTGCCCCTCTGCAACCGGCTCCAGCACCAGATCCGCGACGAGACGGGTCCGCTCGCCCGCGAGCTGCAGTTCCCGTACCACCCGCACGTCACCGTGGCGCACGCCATCTCCGAGGAGGGGATGGACCGGGCGTACGAGGAGCTCGCCGGGTACGAGGCGGCCTGGACGTGCCGTTCCTTCGCCCTGTACGAGCAGGGCCCGGACGGGGTGTGGCGGAAGCTGTACGACTACGAGTTCGGCAGCGGCCGCCCGATCTCGGCCGTCCCGGCGCAGGGCGGCAGCCCGGTCGACACCCCGACGGGCACGCCGACCGGCTGACGGCCCCGACCGGCCGACGGCCGCCTCGGCGGGCCCGGCCGAGCCGTCAGGCCGACGGAGCCCGGAGCCCCGCGCCCCGCACCCCGTGTCACACCGGCAGGCGCCGGAACAGCGGCCGCGGGACGTGCCGTACCGCCGCCATCACCATCCGCAGCGCCCCCGGCACCCACACCGTCTCCGAGCGGCGCCGCAGCCCGAGTTCGATCGCGCTCGCGACCGCCTCCGGCGTGGTCGCGAGCGGTGCCTCCGCGCGCCCGGCCGTCATCTTCGAGCGGACGAACCCGGGCCGTACGACCATCACGTGCGCCCCGGTTCCGTGCAGCGCGTCCCCGAGCCCCTGGGCGAAGGCGTCGAGCCCCGCCTTCGAGGAGCCGTAGATGAAGTCGGCGCGCCGGGCCCGCTCGCCCGCCACCGAGGAGAGCACCACGAGCGAGCCGTGGCCCTGCGCCTGGAGCGCGCCCGCGCACACCAGACCGGCCGAGACGGCGCCGATGTAGTTGGTCTGCGCGACGCGGACGGCGGCGACCGGGTCGGACTCGTCGCGCGCCTGGTCGCCGAGGACCCCGAAGGCGAGGAGGACCAGGTCGATGTCGCCCTCGGTGAAGATCTTGCCGAGGCGTTCCTCGTGGGACTCGGTGTCGAGCGCGTCGAACGGGACGGTGCGCACGTCCGCGCCGAGCGCGCGCAGCGAGTCGGCGGCGGCCGCGAGCGCGGGGGAGGGGCGCCCGGCCAGCCAGACGGTACGGGTGCGGCGGGCGATCAGCCGGCGGGCGGTGGCGAGCCCGATCTCGGAGGTGCCGCCGAGGACGAGCAGGGACCGGGGGGCACCGAAGGCGTCCTTCAATGTGAACTCCTGGAGATCGGGACGGGCCTGAGGCGGAGACGGGCCCGGGGCGGATGCGGGCCGGCGGCCGAGGGGACCGCCCGGCAGGCGCCACGGCGGGGCGGTGCGCCGTACGGGGCGCGGTCGCCGCGCGTGGGGACGGCGCGGCCGGTGGCGGCGCCCCCGGCGAGCGGGTCGTCCGGGGCGCGGGTCTCGACAGCCATGGAGGGACCGTATAGCCGCCTCCGCGGCTTATGCCGGTATTGGCGGCGCGCGGGATGTCGCTCGCGGCTCCCGGGGCCCCGCCGGGGGATTCTCGTACTGCGCGCGGCGCGCACCGCACGGATCGAGGGGTAGGCGTACGACATGGACTGGCTGACCAAACTCCCCGTCATCGGCCCATGGGTCGTCCGGCTCATGCGGACGCATGCCTGGCGCTCGTACGAGACCCTCGACGAGGCCCACTGGACCCGGCTCGCCGCCGCGATCACCTTCGTCTCGTTCCTGGCGCTGTTCCCGCTGATCACCGTCGCCGCGGCGGTGGGGGCGGCGCTCCTCAGCAAGGACCAGCTGGACCGGATCGAGGAGAAGATCAGCGACCAGGTGCCCGGCATCTCCGACCAGCTCAACATCAGCGGGCTCGTCGACAACGCCGGCACCGTCGGGCTCGTCGCCGGCGCGCTGCTGCTCGTCACCGGCATCAGCTGGGTCGGCTCGATGCGGGACTGTCTGCGCGCGGTGTGGGGGCTCGACGACATCGAGGGCAACCCGGTCCTGCTCAAGGGCAAGGACGGGCTCATCCTCATCGGCCTCGGCGGCGTCGCCCTCGCCTCGCTCGCCGCGTCCTGGCTCGGCTCCACCGCCGTGGGCTGGTCCGCCGACCGGCTCGGCATCTCGGGCGAGGGGGCGGGCGGCTACCTCCTCCAGACCGCGGCCGTCCTGGTGGCGGTCGTCGCCGACTTCCTGATCCTGCTGTACGTCCTGACGCTGCTGCCCGGCGTGCAGCCGCCGCGCCGCCGGCTCGTCGTGGCGGCGCTCATGGGCGCGGTCGGCTTCGAGCTGCTGAAACTGCTGCTCGGCGGCTACATGCGGGGCGTCGCGGCGAAGTCGATGTACGGGGCGTTCGGCGTGCCGGTCGCCCTGCTGCTGTGGATCAACTTCACCGCGAAGCTGCTGCTGTACTGCGCCGCGTGGACGGCTACGGGTTCACGTCGGGATCCTGCCGCGAGCGACGACGGCGTGCCGCCGCCGAGGCCAGTGGCCAACGGCGGTTGACGAGGAAGACGGCGCCGGCGAGGAGCACGAGCGCGCCGCCCGTCACACCGAGCGCGATGCCGACGCCGCCGGACCTCTCGTCGGTGGCCGCCCGGACGGTGCCGTCCGTGGCGTTCCTGCCGGGGGCGGGCCGCGAGTCGTCCCCGGGGGCGGACGTCTCGGTACGGGCGGACCTCGGCGGCACCAGTTCGCCGACCGGGGTCACCTTGCCGGCCGCGGCGAAGCCCCAGTCGAGCAGCCGGGCGGTCTCGCGGTAGACCGCGTGCTGTTCCTTCGAGGAGGGGTTCATCACGGTGACGAGGAGGACCTTGCCGTTGCGCTCGGCGACCCCGGTGAAGGTGGCACCCGCGTGCGTGGTGTTGCCGTTCTTGACCCCCGCGATGCCCTGGTACGGGGCGACGCCGAGGTCGCCCGTGAGCAGCCGGTTGGTGTTCTGGATCTCGAAGCTCTCGCGCTTCTTGCCCGGCTTGGTCTCGCCGGGGAAGGCGGCGCGGGGCGTGGCGGCGTACTCGCGGAAGTCGGGGTTCTGCATGCCGCTGCGGGCGATGAGTGTCAGGTCGTACGCGGAGGAGACCTGGCCCGGGGCGTCGTAGCCGTCCGGGGAGACCACGTAGGTGTCGAGCGCCTGCAGTTCGGCCGCGCGGTCGTTCATGTCCTTCACGGTCTGGGGGAGGCCGTTGTTCATCTGGGTGAGGACGTGCACGGCGTCGTTGCCGGAGCGGAGGAAGACGCCGAGCCACAGGTCGTGGACGCTGTAGGTCTGCTTCTCCTTGATGCCGACCAGGCTGGAGCCCGCTCCTATCCCGGCCAGGTCCGCCGTGGTGACCAGGTGGTTCATCTTCTTGTCGAACTTCGGCAGCAGGGTGTCCGCGAAGAGCATCTTGAGGGTGGACGCGGGGGCGAGCGGCCAGTGCGCGTTGTGCGAGGCGAGGATCTCGCCGTTCTCCGCGTCCGCGACGATCCAGGAACGGCCGGACAGCTCCTTCGGCAGTACGGGGGCGCCGGGTCCCAGCTTCACCTGCGTTCCGGGGTTGCCGAGCAGCGGTCCGCCGAGCGAGGACATCGCGTTGGGGGGCTTGGGCTGCTTGTCCTTGTCGTCCTTCGGCTCCGCGTGGGCGGGCACGGCGGTGAGGAGCGGCAGGAGCACAGCAGCGGTGACCGCCCAAGCGGTCTTCTTCGAAGCAGACACGGTCGTGAACGTACAGGTACGGAAGAAGGATCCGAACCCCGGCTGGCGCTTCGGTCGGGCTCGTCCACCCGGACGCGGGGCCCCGGGGACGGGCGGTGATACTGGGGACATGAAGCTCAGCCGCCGCGTCTCCTGGTTCCTGCTCGCGTTCGGGGTGTGGAGCTGGTTCATCTGGATCACTTTCGTCAAGAACCTGTGGAACGACGGGAGCGGCCTCGCCTTCGACGACGCGGGCGACCCGACGGCCTACTTCTGGGTTCATCTGCTGCTTGCCGTCACGTCCTTTGTCCTGGGGACGGTGATCGGGGTGCTCGGGTTGCGTGGGGTGCGCGCCGCGCGCGCCGGGAACGGCGGGATCCGCGAGGACGGCGGGGTCCGCGAGGACGATCGGATCCGCGAGAACGGTGAGATCCGCGGCTAGCGGTCGGTAGTGGCGCGAGCGGTACGTAGAAGAGGGGTTCCGGGGCGTGGTCGTCTTCCTGCTGGTTCTGGTCGTGGTCCTGGCGCTGCTCGGCGCGGTCCACTGGTACGTGTGGCGGCGCCTCGTGCGCGACGTCACGACGCGCGGGAGCCTGCCGCGCCGCCTGGGCACGGCCGCCGTCGTGGTGCTGCCGCTGCTCTCGTTCGCCGCCCTGGGCTCCTCCCGCGCCGGAGCCCCGTTCGTGCTCCAGCAGGTGGTCGCCTGGCCGGGCTTCCTGTGGCTCGCGCTGCTCCTGTACGTGGTCCTCGCCCTGGTCGTCGGCGAGGCCGTCCGGCCGGTCCTGTACGCGTGGCTCAGCCGCCGTGCGAAGGCGGCGGCCCCGGAGCCCGTCGCCCTCCCGGTCCCGGCCCCCGAGCCCGTACCGGCGAACGCGGAGAACCCGGCGGAGACGACGGGCCCGGCCACGCCGTCGGCACCAGCGGCACCGTCGGCACCAGCGGCACCAGCGGCACCGTCGGCACCAGCGGCGCAAGCGGCACCGAAGACACCGGTCACCCGCGCCACCCCGGCGGAATCGGCCTCCCCCGCCTCCCCCGCCTCCCCCGCCGAGACCGCCGCGACCGCCGAGACCGTGGAGCCCAAGGAGCCCGCCCCGACGGCCGACCGGCCGTCGGACCCCGCGTCCCCCGCCGAGGTCTCCCGCCGGCTGTTCGTCTCCCGGGTCGTCGGCGGCGCCGCGGCCGCCGCCGCGGTCGGGACCGTCGGACTCGGCGCGTACGGCGTGCTGCGCGGCCCCCGGATCAAGCGGGTCACCGTCCCGCTCGCCAGGCTCCCGCGCGCCGCGCACGGCTACCGGATCGCCGTCGTCTCCGACATCCACATCGGACCGATCCTGGGCCGCGCCCACACCCAGCGGATCGTGGACACGATCAACTCCGCCCAGCCCGACCTGGTCGCGGTCGTCGGCGACCTCGTCGACGGCACCGTCGAGAACCTGGGCCCCGCCGCCGAGCCGCTCGCCCGGCTCCGCGCCCGGCACGGCTCCTTCTTCGTGACCGGCAACCACGAGTACTTCTCGGGCGCCGACGCCTGGGTCGACCACGTCCGCGAACTCGGCCTGCGCCCGCTGCGCAACGACCGCGTGGAGATCGCGGCCGGCTTCGACCTCGCCGGCGTCGACGACGTCGCGGGCGAGAGCGAGGGCCAGGGCCCCGACTTCGTCCGCGCCCTCGGCGACCGCGACCGGGCCCGGGCCGCGGTCCTCATGGCGCACCAGCCGGTCGTCATCCACGACGCCGTACGCCACGGCGTGGACCTCCAGCTCTCCGGCCACACCCACGGCGGCCAGCTCTGGCCCGGCAACCACCTCGCCGAACTGGCCAACCCGACCGTCGCCGGGCTGGAGAGGTACGGGGACACCCAGCTGTACGTCTCGCGGGGCGCGGGCGCGTGGGGGCCGCCGGTCCGGGTCGGGGCGCCGTCCGACATCACGATCGTCGAACTCGCCTCGAAACAGGCGTAATCGGGGCGGGGTGACTCCCTGCTCCGAGAGCGATACGTGCTGCTCATCGACTTAAATTCGCATTTCCCGGACATATACCTGTGGTGTGCAAGTTTCCTCTTCCGCTTGTGAATTCCGTGTGATGGGATGACGCCATCGCGACGTTTCCGGGGGGTCGTCGCAGCTGGGGTGGACGAAAAAAGGAAGCACGGCAATGCGGTCGACGGTCCGTCTGCGGATCCTCATCACTTGTGGAGTACTGGTGGCCGCCGGAGTGGGGGGCTGGCAACTCCTGCCCTCCGACGGCGGTCGAACCGATCCCATCAGCGTCGGCACAACCGACGCGATCACTTCACTGGACCCGGCCGGCGCGTACGACGCCGGTTCCTGGGCCCTCTACAGCAACGTCTTCCAGTCGTTGCTGACGTTCAAGCCGGGGTTCACGACCCCCGTCCCGGACGCGGCGGAGAGCTGCAAGTTCTCGGACACCAAGCTCACGACGTACCGGTGCACGCTCCGCGACGACCTCTCCTTCGCCAACGGGCGGAAGATCACGGCCGAGGACGTCACGTACTCCTTCGAGCGGATGCTGCGGATCAAGACGGACGTCGGCCCTCAGGCCCTCTTCCCGACCCTGAAGAGCGTCACGTCCGAGGGTCGTGACGTCACCTTCCACCTGAGCGGCCGGGACGCCACGTTCCCGCTGAAGGTGGCCACGGGGGCCGGCTCGATCGTCGACAAGGACCAGTACCCGGCGGACAAGCTGCGGACCGGTTCCGGGGTCGACGGCTCGGGGCCGTACGTCCTCAAGGAGTACAAGGAGGGCGAGTCCGCGCTCCTGGAGCCGAACCCGAACTACCGGGGAGCCATCACCAAGAGCGGCGGCCCGGTCCTCGTCCGGTACTTCGGCCAGTCCGAGGAACTCGCCACCGCCTGGAAGGCGAAGGACGTCCAGGTGACGCACCGGCAGCTCCCGCCGGACTTCATCTCGACCCTGGACACCAAGGACGGGACGCGGGTCACCGAGGCGGAGAGCGCCGAGATCCGCAACCTCAACTTCAACGTCCGGCCCGGCTCGCCCATGGCGGACAAGGCCGTACGGCAGGCGGTCGCCGCCGTCCTCGACCGTCCGGCGATCACCACCGGCGCCTACAAGGGCACGGTCGAGCCGCTGTACTCCCTCATCCCGCAGGGCTTCGTCGGGCACAGCACCGCCTTCTACGACATCACGCCGGAGCCGAGCGCCAAGAAGGCC
Organism: Streptomyces sp. NPDC002057; assembly: GCF_040296665.1. Taxonomy (NCBI): domain Bacteria; kingdom Bacillati; phylum Actinomycetota; class Actinomycetes; order Kitasatosporales; family Streptomycetaceae; genus Streptomyces; species Streptomyces sp. NPDC002057. Next base: position 78,676 of record NZ_JBEOXR010000019.1, on the reverse strand, counting down.
AGGGAGCTCCTGAAGGACGCCGGCGTGAAGACCCCGGTGAAGTTCACCTTCGGTTACCGCAAGGACGCCACCTACGGCGCCGAGACCGCCGAGATCAAGCGGCAGCTGGAGGAGACCGGCCTCTTCGAGGTCGAGGCCGTCGAGGTCAAGTGGACGGAGTTCCAGAAGGCGTACGCGAAGGGAACCTACGACGCGTACACCGTCGGCTGGCTCCCCGACTTCCCCGACTCCGACAGCTTCACGGCGCCGCTCGTCGGCACCGGGAACACCCTGCACAACGGGTTCTCCAGCAAGCGGATCGACACCCTGATCTCCTCGACGCAGCAGTTCAGCGACCGCTCCCGGGCGACCTCCGACTTCCGGCAGATCCAGGACGAGGTCGCGACCGACGTCCCGCTCGTCCCGCTGTGGCAGAAGAAGGACTACGTCCTCTCCACGGAGGGGGTCGCCGGCTCCCAGTACCTGACGGACGGTACGGGCATCTGGCGTCTGTGGGAGCTCAGCTGGATCTAGGGCCCGTCCGACCCTTCCCGCCGGGTCCGGGCCGCCCGGCACGCCCGCTCGCCGCACGGCCGAAACGCCCAAGTAGCTCCGCTACGAGGGCGTCCCGGCCGCACGGCGATCGCACGCACCGAACGACCCGGCCTGATCCGGCGCCAAGGGTCGGACGGGCCCTGCCGGACCGGGGCCCGGTCCTCGCCACGAGGCGGGCCCCGTCCCTCACGAGGTCTCCGGCGGCTTCGGGACGGCCCGCTTCTTGGGCTTGCCCGAGGCCGCCATTCCCGCTGCCGTCGGCATGAAGTCGGCGAGCAGCTCGTGCGTCTCCTTGACGAGCGGACGCAGGATCCGGAACCGGGAGAGCGAGATCGCGCGGGCCGTGACCGGCGCGAGCCGCTCCACCAGGCGGCGGCTGTTCGCGGCGCCCTCCGAGCGGTCGTACACCCAGAAGAGCACCAGGCCCATCTGCTGGAGCCACAGCAACTGCGGCAGGGCCTCGGCCAGTTCGGGGTCGACCTTCACCGAGGCGCCGGAGATGACCCGCCGGTGGACCTCGATGGCCGCCTCGCGCGGGCCCTCCGACTCGGGGGAGAAGGGGCTGAGCGGGCTGTCGGGGTCGGCGGCGTTCTTGAAGAACTGGGCCGCGAACTCGTGGTACGGCTCCGCGATGTCCAGCCAGCCGAGGTAGACCCCCCGGATCCGGGCCGTCAGGTCCTTCTCGCCGCCGGTCAGGATGGGCTCGACGGCCGCCTGGTGCTCCTCGGCGATCCGGTCGTAGAACCCCTGGACGAGGTGTTCCTTGGAGGAGAAGTAGTAGTACGCGTTCCCGACGGAGACCCCGGCCTCCTGGGCGATGGCCCGCATCGTCGTCTTGTCGTAACCGCGCTCCCGGAACAGCCGGAGCGCGGTTTCGAGGATGAGCGTGCGGGTCTGCTCGCTCTTCGGGGCCTTCTTCTCTTCCTTCGCGTCGTTCACAGGGCCGAGCCTAGCCGGGCGGACCGGGCACCTCGCAGTGCCCGTCCCCGCAGGCTCCGCCCCCGCCGCCGGGCCCTTTGAGGGCCGCCCGCCACTTCGCCGCCGCGAGCACGGTCATCCGGGCGAAGGGCTGCCCGGCGGGGGTGGCGAGCCAGTGGGCCTTGGGCCGGTACTCGGCCAGGGCCCAGAGGCAGACGATCCAGGCGGAGGTCTCCCGGTAGACCTGGCCCCGGTCCCCGACGACGGTGATCTCCCGCAGGGTGGCGGCGTGGTCGAGCTCCGGGAACCGGCGCCGGGCCTCCTGCGACCCGGCCGGCACGAGGTCGAGCGGGACGAGCCGGCGCTGGCGCAGCAGCCAGTGCCTGAGGTGCACGCAGAGCGGGCACTCGGCGTCGTACAGCACGGTCAGGCGTCCCACGGGGGTCGGCACGGCGGTTCAGCCCTGGGGTGCCGGCGGGGTCCACGGACCTGCCTTGGGCGCGTGGGTCCACCCCTGCGGTCCGACCGGGGGCACCTGCTCGCGCTCCATGACCCCGCGGCGCCGGATCTTGTTGAGGACGTACACGTTCCCGAGGTGCATCACGCCGAGGACGAGCAGGACGACCCCGAGCTTCACGGAGAGCGCCTCGAAGAGCGCGCGGGCGTCGAGGACGGCGTCGTCCTGGCTCAGGTAGAGGGCGACGAAGCCGAAGTTGACGAGGTAGAAGCCGACCACGAGGAGGTGGTTGACCGCCTCGGCGAGCTTCTCGTTCCCGTGCAGGACGTCCGCGAGGAAGATCCTTCCGTTGCGGCTGAGCGTGCGCGCGACCCAGATGGTCAGGGCCACGCTGATCAGCAGGTAGGCGATGTACGCGACGACAGTGAGGTCCATGCCCCACGCTCCCTTGAACGCGTTCAAAAGCTGGCAGACATGACTGTAGACCTCTCTTTGAACGTGTTCAAGTGGGGAGGGGAAACCTGCTGGACCGCACCGGTGCCACCCCCTAGGGTCACCCGGGTGACGCTCTCTCATGACCTGGCCGGACAAGGCCCCTCGACCGTCCTCCTGCTGCACTCCGGGGTCTGTGACCGCCGGATGTGGGAGGGGCAGTTCCACGCGCTCGCCGAGGCGGGCCACCGCGTCGTCCGCTGCGACTTCCGCGGCTTCGGGGAGACCCCCGTCGAAGCCGCCCACACCCACGCCGACGACGTGCGCGACCTCCTCGACCACCTCGGGATCGACCGTGCCGCCGTCGTCGGCTCCTCCTTCGGCGGCGGGGTCGCCCTGGAGTTCGCCGTCCGCCACCCCGGCCACGTCTCCGCCCTCGCCCTGCTCAACTCCGGGATACCCGGCTTCCAGCCCAGCGAGGAGCTGGCCGCCTGGGGCGACCGTGAGGACGAGCTGATCGAGGCGGGCGACCTCGACGCCGCCGTCGAGCTCAACGTCGAGACCTGGCTCGGCCCCGAGGCCGGGCCCGAGGTCCGCGCCCTCGTCCGGGAGATGCAGCGGCACGCCTTCGAGGTCCAGCTCGCCGTCCCCGACGAGTTCTCCCCGGTCCGGCTCGACGTCACCCGGGACGACCTCGCCGGCATCAAGGTCCCCGCCCTCGTGGTCGCCGGGGCCCATGACGTACCCGACTTCCGGGCGGTCGCCGACGAACTCACCCGCCTCCTGCCCGGCGCCCGCCGCGTCGACCTCGACTGGGCCGGCCACCTCCCCGCCCTGGAGCGCCCGGCCGAGACGGCCCGCCTGCTCACCGCCTTCCTCGCGGAGACCGCGGCCCCCTAGGGCCCGCTTCCGTGTGCGCCCACCGGTGCCCCCGTGGCCTCAGTTCCCCGCCTTGAACCTCCGTACCCCGGGGACGAACGCGGTGCCCAGGCAGCAGCCGCCGACCACCACCGCGGCGGCGAGCAGCGGCACCTCGGGCCCCCAGGCGGCGGCCGCGAGCGGGGCCAGGGCGTACCCGAGGGGCATCGCGGCCAGGGAGAGGAGCCAGTCGTACGAGGTGACGCGGGCCAGCGCGTGGGCGGGAACCGCCCGCTGGACGGCGGTCTCCCAGACGGGGGAGAGGAAGCCGAGCCCCGCCTGCGCGAGCCCGTAGGCGGCGATCGTCAGCGGCGCGGGCGCGGCGACCGCGAGCAGGACCAGCGGCAGTGCGTACGTGGCGAGCCCGAGGTTGGCCGCCAGGACCGGGCGCCGGGGGCGGGCCCGGCCGGCCAGCAGCGCGCCGAGGAGGAATCCGACGGCGCCGACCTGGAGCAGGAGGACCCAGGTGGCGCCGCCGCCGAGCCGCTGCACGGCGACGGCGGGGCCGAGGGTCATCAGGACGGCCGCGGCGCCGTTCCAGGCGCTGTGGCCGATCAGGCTGGTCCAGTACCAGTCGCGGGTGCGGACCTCCTGCCAGCCCTCGGCGAGGTCGGCGCGGAGCGAGCGGCGGGGGATCCGTACCCGCTCCACCCGCACCGCCGCCAGGAGCAGGGCGCTGAGGGCGAAGGTGGCCGCGTCCAGGACGAACGCCCAGCCCGGCCCCACGGTCAGGACCAGGGCGCCCGCGAGGGCCGGGCCGCCGAGGCGGGTGGCGCTCTTGGCGATGCCCAGGGCGGCGTTGGCGCGGTGCAGGGCCTCGGGCGCGACCGTTCCCTTCACCAGGGGGGAACCGGTCGGCATGGCGAAGGCGCCGGCCGCGCCGCCGAGCGCCTCGGCGACGGCGAGGACGGCGAGGCTGGGGGTGCCGCCGAGGAGCTGGACGGCGACGACGAGCTGGGTGGCGCAGCGGACGAGATCCGTGGTGAGCGCGACCGTGCGGGCGTCGAAGCGGTCGCCGACGACGCCGCCCAGGGGCAGCAGGAGCAGCTTGGGGACCATGGCGCAGGCGAGGACCAGGGCGAGCGCCGACGTGGAGCCGGTGGCCTCCAGGACGGCCAGGGCGAGGGCGGCGGGGATCGCGGCGTCACCCAGGAGGGAGAGGGTGCGGCCGGCGAGGAGCAGCCGGAAGGGGCGGGTGCGCAGCGGGTGCGGGACGGGCGGCGGGGCAGGCGGGAGCGTCGTACCGGTGGCAGCGGTCATGACCCGAAGAGTATTTCGGTATCGAATAATTCGTCAACGAAATACTTCTCCTGAGCCTGCCCGCCGGCCGACGTACGATCACCCCATGGCGCACTCCGAGGAACCGCGTACCCCGAGCGAGCGGCACCCGCCCGGTGGACGGGGCACGCCCGGCGAGCCGCGCACCCCGAGCGGTCCCCGCGACTGGACCGACGAGCACGTCGCCCGCTGGCAGCCCGTCCTGCCCGGCCTCGACCCCGTCGTCGAGGGCGCCGTCACCCGGATGAAGAAGCTCTCCGTCCACTTCCGCCGGGTCAGAGAACAGTCGCTCGTCGACTTCGACCTGGAGCGGCACGAGTTCGACACCCTGCACAAGATCGCCGGCCGCGGCGGCAGCGCCGCCCCCTCCGAGCTCGCCCAGGACCTCGACCTGGCCCCGGCCTCCGTCTCCGGCCGCCTCGACGCCCTGGAGAAGCGCGGCTTCGTCCGCCGCACCCAGTCCACCGTCGACCGCCGCCGGGTCGTCGTCGAGCTGACCGCCGCCGGCCATGAGACCTGGCTCGGCGCGATGGACGTCCTCGGCCACGAGGAGTACCGCCTCCTCGGCGTCCTCACCCCCGAGGAACGCACCCTCCTCAACGCCATGCTCCGCCGCGTCATGGTCGAGGCGGAGGCGACGGAGACGCCCCGCCCCTGGCACGGCTGAGGGACCCGGAGGCGAGGCCTCGGGGTCCCCCGGGGCGGCGGCCGGTCACATGCTCAGCGACCGCGCGTAGTTGAGCTGGCCCATCACCCAGTGGATGGTGTCCGGGCCGCGCGCCGGGATCATCGTCGAGTGGTGCTTGCCGCCGCTGGTCACCGTGACCTGGATGAAGCCGGTCGTCTGCTTCTCCTTCATCAGCAGGAACAACAGACCCAGCAGGCAGAAGATGAAGAAGACGACCGCGAGCACGATCGCGACCGTGGGCATCTTCTCCTCGGTCCGCGACATGTCCATCGCGTTCCACACGGCGCCCTTCAGGGGCATCGGCCCGGCGGGCGTGATGATCTGGTCGCCCACCACGGTGATGTCACCCAGGCTCAGCACCGGGGTTCCCGCGCCCGCGATGCCCTGCGGCACCGGGGCGTGCTGCGGCGGAACGGGCACGCCTTCCGGCAGGGTCGGCTGGTACGACGGGGACTGCGGGTACGGGTACCCGTAGGCCGGCGTCCCCGGCTGCTGCTGCCCGGGACCCCACTCGTACTCCTCCGGCCTGTAAGGATTCGGCTCGCTCATCAGTCCCCGTCCTCAGTAGAAAAAAGCCCGCTCCTGCACGCCGCAGCGTACAGAAGCGGGCCGAAGCACCGAACCGTCCGGTCAGAAGCGACGCGTGATCAGCGCGCGCTTGACCTCCTGGATCGCCTTCGTGACCTCGATGCCACGCGGGCAGGCGTCCGTGCAGTTGAACGTCGTGCGGCAACGCCACACGCCGTCCTTGTCGTTCAGGATCTCCAGGCGCTGCTCGCCCGCCTCGTCACGCGAGTCGAAGATGAAGCGGTGCGCGTTGACGATCGCGGCCGGACCGAAGTACTGGCCGTCGTTCCAGAAGACCGGGCAGGACGACGTGCACGCGGCGCACAGGATGCACTTGGTGGTGTCGTCGAAGCGCTCGCGGTCCTCGGCGGACTGCAGGCGCTCGCGCGTCGGCTCGTTGCCCTTGGTGACCAGGAACGGCATGACGTCCCGGTACGCCTGGAAGAAGGGCTCCATGTCGACGACAAGGTCCTTCAGCACCGTGAGGCCCTTGATGGCCTCGACGGTGATCGGCTTGTCGGGGTTGAGGTCCTTGATCAGCGTCTTGCAGGCGAGCCTGTTCTTGCCGTTGATCCGCATCGCGTCAGAGCCGCAGATGCCGTGCGCGCACGAGCGACGGAAGGTCAGCGTGCCGTCGACGTCCCACTTGATCTTGTGGAGGGCGTCGAGCACACGCTCCTTCGGGTCGATCTCGATCTGGAAGTCCTCCCAGACCGACGCGTCCGACACCTCGGGGTTGAAGCGGCGGATCCGCATCGTGACCGTGATGTACGGGGAGGCGGCGGACTCCGCCTCGACCTTGTCCAGTACGGGGGTAGCCATCAGTACTTACGCTCCATCGGCTGGTAGCGGGTCGTGACGACCGGCTTGTAGTCGAGACGCACGGTCTCGGAGCCGTCCTCGCCGACCTCGCGGTACGCCATCGTGTGGCGCATGAAGTTGACGTCGTCGCGGTTGGGGTAGTCCTCGCGGTAGTGACCGCCGCGGGACTCCTTGCGCGCCAGGGCCGAGACGGCCATGACCTCGGCCAGTTCGAGCAGGTTGCCCAGCTCGATGGCCTCCAGGAGGTCCGTGTTGAAGCGCTTGCCCTTGTCCTGGATGGACACGTTCTCGTAGCGCTCGCGCAGCTCGGCGATCTTCTCGACGGCCGTCTTGATCGTCTGCTCGGTGCGGAACACCATGACGTTGGCGTCCATGGTCTCCTGCAGTTCGCGACGGATGTCCGCGACCCGCTCGTGACCGGTGGAGTTGCGCAGCTTCTCGATCGTCGAGACGACGAGGGACTCCGGGTTCTCCGGCAGCTCGACGTAGTCGTGCTTGGCGGAGTACTCGGCCGCGGCGATGCCGGAGCGCTTGCCGAAGACGTTGATGTCGAGCAGCGAGTTGGTGCCGAGGCGGTTGGCGCCGTGCACCGACACGCAGGCGACCTCGCCGGCCGCGTACAGACCCGGGACGACGGTGGTGTTGTCCGAGAGGACCTCACCCTCGACGTTGGTCGGGATGCCGCCCATGGCGTAGTGCGCGGTGGGCTGGATCGGGATCGGGTCCGTGTACGGCTCGATGCCGAGGTACGTACGGGCGAACTCGGTGATGTCCGGGAGCTTGGCGTCCAGCTGCTCCGGCGGAAGGTGCGTCAGGTCCAGGTAGACGTGGTCGCCCTCGGGACCGCAGCCGCGGCCCTCGCGGATCTCCGTGTAGATGGAGCGGGAGACGACGTCACGGGACGCGAGGTCCTTCATGACCGGCGCGTACTTCTCCATGAAGCGCTCGCCGTCCTTGTTGCGGAGGATGCCGCCCTCACCGCGGGCGCCCTCCGTCAGCAGGATGCCCATGCGCCAGATGCCCGTCGGGTGGAACTGGAAGAACTCCATGTCCTCCAGGGGCAGGCCGCGGCGGTAGCAGGCGGCCTGGCCGTCACCGGTCAGGGTGTGCGCGTTGGAGGTCACCTTGAAGAACTTGCCGGTGCCGCCGGACGCGTAGATCACGGCCTTGGCCTGGAAGATGTGGATCTCGCCGGTGGCCAGCTCGTAGGCGACGACGCCCGCGGAGTGCTTCACACCGTCGACCTCGACGATGAGCTGGTCCAGGACGTAGAACTCGTTGAAGAACTCCACACCCTCCTTGACGCAGTTCTGGTACAGCGTCTGGAGGATCATGTGGCCGGTGCGGTCCGCGGCGTAGCAGGACCGGCGGACCGGGGCCTCGCCGTGGTTGCGGGAGTGGCCGCCGAAGCGGCGCTGGTCGATGGTGCCGTTCGGGGTGCGGTTGAACGGCAGGCCCATCTTCTCCAGGTCGAGGACGGCGTCGATGGCCTCCTTCGCCAGGATCTCGGCGGCGTCCTGGTCGACCAGGTAGTCACCGCCCTTGACCGTGTCGAAGGTGTGCCACTCCCAGTTGTCCTCCTCCACGTTGGCGAGCGCGGCGGCCATGCCGCCCTGCGCCGCGCCCGTGTGGGAGCGGGTGGGGTAGAGCTTCGTCAGGACGGCGGTGCGGCTGCGCTTCGTCGACTCGATGGCGGCGCGCATGCCCGCGCCACCGGCGCCGACGATGACGGTGTCGTACTTGTGGATCTTCATGACGTGGATTACCTCAGCCCCGTGCCTAGCGGATGTTCGGGTCGAAGGTGAAGATCACCAGCGTGCCCAGAAGGATGGTGAACACCGTGGCGGTGTACAGCAGGCCCTTGAGCCACAGGCGCGTGTTGGCCCGCTCCGCGTAGTCGTTGATGACGGTACGGAGGCCGTTGGCGCCGTGCAGCATGGCCAGCCAGAGCATCAGCAGGTCCCAGACCTGCCAGAACGGGGACGCCCAGCGGCCGGCCACGAAGGCGAAGCCGATCTTGGAGACGCCGCCGTCCAGGAAGAGCTGGATCAGCAGGTGACCGAGGACCAGGACGACGAGGACCACGCCCGAGAGGCGCATGAAGAGCCATGCGGCCATCTCGAAGTTGCCGCGGGTCGCGCGCGGGGTCTTGCCGGTGCGCTTGCGGGGGGCCTCGATGTACGGCGCGGGGTTCTCCACGTCGTAGGCGGCGCCACCCTCGACGGGGCCGATGGTGGCGGAGGTGGTGTCAGCAGACATGTCTGGCGTCAGCTCCCGAACAGTTCACGTGCGGCGTGACCAAGGATGGGGTACAGCGAGCCCGCCATCAGCACGACCCAGATGCCCACGACGGTCCAGAGCATCTGCTTCTGGTAGCGCGGGCCCTTGGACCAGAAGTCCACGGCGATGACCCTGAGGCCGTTCAGCGCGTGGAAGAGGATGGCGGCGACGAGGCCGTACTCAAGGAGAGCGACGATCGGCGTCTTGTAGGTCGCGACGACCTCGTCGTACGCCTCGGGGGAGACGCGGACGAGAGCGGTGTCCAGCACGTGTACGAACAGGAAGAAGAAGATGAGGACGCCGGTGACTCGATGAGCCACCCAGCTCCACATTCCTTCCCGGCCGCGGTACAGCGTTCCAGCCGGCACGGAAAAACCCTCCGGGAGCGGGGATCAGGGTCGGCCGGCTTCAGTGTCGGTCTGACCCGGCCGGGTACGGTCCACCGGCCCCGGTCATCGTAGCGACGACTTGTCGGTTCGTTTGCGCGGGGTCCATAGGTGTGATCAAACAGGCACGGACGGCCTATGACACAGGCCGGAATCGCCGCATTCCGGACGGAATCACGGTGCGGAGTGTCGGGGCGTGAGGGACTCGGCGAGCCGGAACGCGAGCCGGGCGCGGGCGAGCCGCCTCAGTTCGTCGGCGGCGACCACCCGTTCCTCCTCCGCTTCGTTGCCGAGACGTGACCGGATGCCCGCCAGAACCTGGTCGAGCCGCTCCCCGGGGCGCACGCCGTCGAGGCTGATCACGAACGCGTGTCCGAAGCTGCTCTCGTACGCGGCGTGGGCGGCCCGCAGCGCGGTGCGCGCCGCGGGCGGCGCGTCGGGGTGCGGCAGGGCCGAGGACTCGGCGGCCAGGGCCTCGTCGAGGTCCGCGCGGGACAGGTCGTACCCGGCCTCGTCGGCGGCGGCGAGCAGGGCGTCCACGGTGGGGTAGGGGCGGTGTGCCGCCACCCGTTCGGCCCAGCGGCGGCTGTGGCAGCAGGAGAGCAGCACGGCCTCGGCCTCGGCGGGCGTGGCGGCGTTGAAACCCGCGAGCCCGCGCGGGGACGGGCCCTGGTTCTGGGCGGGTATGGCAGACGCGTCCGTGGAGCCCGGCGTACGGCAGGGGACATGGATGTCGCTGGTCAGCGTGGGCTCCGGTACTCCGGGACGGGTGGGGCGGGTCGCGCGGGGACGGGCGCGATCCGTGGGGCGCGATGGGGTGGGTGTGACGCAACGTTATCGACGGGACGAGGGAAGTGTCCGACGGATGCGCGAATTTCACCCGGAAGGGAGAGTTTCGGAACAGATGATGGACGAAGGGGTTCCGGTCCGTCCCCTCCCCGGGGCGCGCCGTCCCCCGATTGGCCCGCCCGCCCGCCATGAGGGAGGATTCCGAATGATGCGGTACTCCATACGGGGGCCCCGCCGGGGCTCCGCACTTCTGGCGACCGCGGTGGCACTGGCCACCGTGGCGGCCTGTTCCGGCGGTTCTCCGTCCGGGTCCGGCCCGTCCGCCTCCTCTCCGTCCGGTACGTCCGCGAGCGCCTCGCCCACCAGCGCGCCGCCGCCCAGTCCGACACCGACCAGGACCTACCCGCTCTCCACCGCACCCCTCACCGTCCCCGCCGTCGGCGCCCACGAGGCCGCGCGCGGACCGGGCTGGAAGCCCGTGCCCACCGCCGGGATCGTCATCGCCGCGGGCAGCGAGGGGCTGGCCGACGAGGCGAAGCTCCTCGCGGGCGAGCTCAAGATCGCCTACCGGGGCGCCGTCGCCGCCCGCGCGGGCGACGTCGAGCTGGCCCTCGGCGGCAAGGGCGCCCCCGAGTCGTACACGCTGACCACCCGCGACGACCGGGTCAGGATCACCGGCCCCGACCAGGCGGGCGTCTTCTACGGGACCCGCACCCTCAAGCAGTCGGTGAAGGGCTCGGGCGCGATGCCCGAGGGCACGGTCACCGACGCCCCCGCCAAGCCCCAGCGCGGACTGAACCTCGACATCGCCCGCAAGTTCTTCACCGCGGAGTGGATCGAGGCCCGGCTCCGGGGGATGGCCGACCTCAAGCTCAACCAGTTCGGACTGCACTTCTCCGACGACCAGGGCTTCCGGATCGCCTCGGACACCCACCCCGAGATCGTCTCGGCCCAGCACCTCACCAAGGCCGAGGTGCGTCGGATCCTCGCCCTCGCGCAGACCCTGCACATCACCGTCGTGCCCGAGATCGACTCGCCCGGACACCTCGGCGCGGTCCTGCGCGCCTACCCGGAGCTGCGCCTGCTCAACGTCCAGGGCGTTCCGAGGCAGGGCGCCATCGACATCTCCAAGCCCGCCTCGGCGAAGCTCGTCGACGAGCTGCTGCGCGAGTACGCCGCGCTCTTCCCCGGCGGCTGGTTCCACGTCGGCGCCGACGAGTACCAGGCGCTGACCGTCCGCTCGCCCGAGGCCTCCTACCCGCAGCTGGCCGCCGCGGCCCGCCAGAAGTACGGCGCGCAGGCGCGCGTCCAGGACCTGGCGGAGGGGTGGCTGAACGACCGCGCCGCGGTGGTGCGCGGCACCGGCAAGGTGCCGAAGGCCTGGAACGACGGCTTCTTCCGGGGCGGTGTCGTCCAGGCCGACCAGGGCATCGAGGTCGAGTACTGGACCGGCAAGGAGATCGGGGCCCGGCCGCCGGCCGAGTACCTGGCCGAGGGCCGCAAGGTCGTGAACCTCAACGACGAGTTCCTCTACTACGTGCTCGGCGAGCCGAACGACTTCACGTACCCCACCGGCCGCCGCATCTACGAGCAGTGGACCCCGCTGGTGCTCCGGGGCACGACCCCGGTCCCGGCCCGGTACGACTCCCAGATCCTGGGCGGCCGGTTCGCCGTCTGGTGCGACCTGTCCCGGTCGCAGACCGCGGCGCAGGTGGCCGACGGGATCCGGATGCCGCTGACGGCGACGGCCCAGAAGCTGTGGGACGAACGGAAGCCCACGGCGACCTGGGACCAGTTCCGGGCGCTGGCACAGCGGGTGCGGTGAGCACGTCCGCCGGGCGGAGTGCCGTGCGGCCGAGGCGCTCCGCCGGTCCGAGCGCGGACCCTATGCAGGACGCGGGGCCAATGGCATGATTCCGGCCGCGCAGTGACGAAATCGCGCCCCTCGGCGCAGTAGTGGAAGTACTGCGTCCGTATCGGGTGGCGAGGAGGCGTCCATGACGTCGGTGACGGGCCGGAGCCTGCTGGAACTGATCGACGGGGCCGACGAGCGAGGTCTGGCCGCGGCCGGCCTCGCCTGCCTCGACCGCTGTCTCCCGCTGCTCGCCGGTGACCGGGGCGACGCCCTGCGGCCCGTCTGGGCGGCCGTCGCGCGCGGCGACGGACAGGCCTGGGGCGAGGCCGTGGCCAAGGCCCGGGTCGAACTGGACGTGGACGCCGGGAGCGACCTCGGCGGTTCGCCGGACGCCGAGGCCGTGCGCGGCATGCTGGCCGGGGCCCCGGCCGTCTGGACGGCCGGGGCCCTGCGCGCCTGGGCGGGCGCGTGCTCCGTCACCGCCCTCGCCCTGCACGGGCGGTACGACGCGGCCGAGGTGCCCGACGGTCTCGTCGAGTGCTGCCGGGCCGGGGACGGTGAGGGCGCGGGCCCGCTGCTCGCCGGGGAACTCCGCCGTCAGCAGGCCGTCCTCGAATCGGCCGCCCACGGCCCGACCGGTCTGCGCCGGGCCCGCGAACTCTCCGTCGAGGGCGGCCGGGTGCTGCGCGCGGTCGTCTCGCGCCGGGCCCGCACCGCCTGAGGCCTCAGGCCCGCTCCTCCGGGGCGGGCTCCGAGATCGCCACCGAGGCGATCGTCTCGGAGATCTCCCGCTCCGCCGCGGCCTTGTCGAGGCCGAGTCCGGTCAGCACGCCCGTACCGTCCTCGTGCTCCAGGAGGGCGAGCAGGATGTGCTCGGTGCCGACGTAGTTGTGGCCGAGGCGCAGGGCCTCGCGGAACGTCAGCTCCAGGACCTTCTTCGCCGCCGCGTCGTACGGGACGAGCGCCGGCACCTCGGCGGCGGCCGGCGGCAGGGTCGCCGTGACGGCCTCGCGGATCCGCTCCGGGGTCACGCCCCGGGTGCCCATCCAGAACACCGCGAGCCCCTCGGGCTCGGCGAGCAGCCCGAGCGCCAGGTGGGCGGGGAGGATCTCGTCGTGCCCGGCGGCCTTGGCCTCGTTCTGGGAGGCGACCACCACGTTCCGCGCCCGGGGGGTGAAGCGGTTGAACCCCGCGCTCGGGTCCATCTTCTCCGCGTCCGGGTCCTTGGGCACGAACCGCTTCTGGGCCGCCTGGCGGGTGACGCCCATGCTGCGGCCGATGTCGGTCCAGGAGGCGCCGGAGCGCCGGGCCTGGTCCACGAAGTGGCCGATGAGGTGGTCGGCGACATCGCCGAGGTGGTCCGCCGCGATGACGGCACCGGAGAGCTGCTCCAGGGCGTCGGTGTGGACCTTCTTGATCGCTTCGATGAGCTCGTCGAGACGGACGGGGACGTTCGGACCGGCTGGATTCGTCATGAGGCAACCCTAGGTTGACACCCCTGCACTGTCAACCGTCAGTTGACAGTGTGAGGGTGCACCGCGCCCCTGGCCGAGGCGGAACACGGAAGAAAGAGGGCGCGCGGAAGGAAGAGGAAGGCGCGGAAGAGGAGGGGGAAAGGGAGACGACCGGGGCCGCCACCCCCCACAGGAGAGGCCCCGGTCGCCGTCCACGGAGCCGCAGCACGGCTCCGTACTCCTATCAGCGCCGAGGGTGCGCTTTCTGTCACACCGCGCCGAGCCGGAGGGCCCCCGGGCCGGGCGCCGCTCCCCGCCGCCCGAAGGTTGCAAGTTGTACAAAGACCCCGGACCGCGTGGACGCGCGGCCGCGACACGACGTAGCGTGCAGGTGCGCGAGGCAGTGTCGCGGTGGTGACCAGCCGCGACGAAGCGACGACGCGACCGACGAACAGGGTTTGGGGAGTGCTGGGGGACGACGCGGAGCTGACGGCCGCGGTGCTCGCTGCGCAGGACGGGGACGAGAGCGCCTTCCGTACTGTGTATCGCGCCGTGCATCCACGGTTGCTCGGCTACATACGCACGCTGGTCGGGGACATCGAGGCCGAGGACGTCGCCTCGGAGGCCTGGCTCCAGATCGCCCGCGACCTCGACCGCTTCGACGGCGACGCGGACCGCTTCCGCGGCTGGGCCGCCCGCATCGCCCGCAACCGCGCCCTCGACCACATACGGATGCGCGGCAGGCGGCCCGCCGTCGGCGCCGACGAGACCGAACTGACCGACAAGCCCGCCGCCTCCGACACGGCGGGCGAGGCCCTGGAGGCGCTGGCCACCGGCCACACCATGCAGCTCATCGCCCAGCTTCCGCAGGACCAGGCCGAGGCCGTCGTCCTGCGCGTCGTCGTCGGCCTGGACGCCAAGAGCGCCGCCGACACCCTGGGCAAACGCCCCGGAGCCGTACGGACCGCCGCCCACCGCGGCCTCAAGAGGCTCGCCGAACTCCTCGGCGTCGACGGCGAGACCATCGGGCCGGACGGGGCCGCAGAGGCCGTCGTCCCGCTGGACGGTGTGCCTCCGCAACGCGGGCGCGGGCCGGGGTCCGTGGCCCCCGGCGGTGTGACGCAATCACGTCCGCGTACGCAGAAGGACATGTGATGGCCGACGAGCGGTACCAGTGGCTCGACCAGGAGGCCGCGGAGCGGCTGCTCCGCGGCGAGCCCGTCGACGCCGTCGACGACCGCGCGCGCTCCGGGGCCCAGCGACTCGCCGAAGCCCTCGACGCCGCCCGCACCCCGGCCGTCCCCCCGGCCGCGCGCACCGAACTGCCCGGTGAGGCCGCCGCGCTCGCCGCCTTCCGGCAGGCCACCGCCGCGCGCGTCGACGTGACGGCCGCGCCGGCCCCCGGACACACCACGCACGCCGACCTCGGCCGGGTGCGGCTCGCCCCCGTCGCGGCCCCCCGCCGCCGCTGGGGACGCTCCGTCCGGTACGGCCTCGCCGCCGCGGTCGCCGCCGTCACCGTCGGAGGGGTCGCCGTCGCCGCCGGAACAGGTGTGCTGCCGATGGTGGGCCCCGCCCCCGCCAGCTCCGTCACGGCGGGCGGGACCGCCGACCCGCTCGTCTCGGTGGACCCCGGGATACGCGAGGACCCCGAGGCGCCGCCGGCGGAACCG
Source organism: Streptomyces sp. NPDC002057 (assembly GCF_040296665.1). Classification (NCBI taxonomy): domain Bacteria; kingdom Bacillati; phylum Actinomycetota; class Actinomycetes; order Kitasatosporales; family Streptomycetaceae; genus Streptomyces; species Streptomyces sp. NPDC002057. Next base: position 63,625 of record NZ_JBEOXR010000019.1, on the reverse strand, counting down.
GGCGGCAGCGGTGACCCCGCGCCCGGCGTGTCCCCGTCGGCCGGCACCGGCACCACGGCACCGGCCACCGGAGGCACCGACGGACCCGGCACGGCCACCCCGGGACAGGGCACCTCCGAGCCGGGCCGGAGCACGGAGGGCACGCCCACGGGCCCGGGCCCCAGCGGCACGGGTGGGGCGGGCGGTTCGGGGGAGGACTCCGGCGCCACGGGGAAGCCGGGCACCATGACGCTCCGGGAGATGGCCGTCAAGGCCTGCCGGGAGTACCGGTCGGGGAAGCTCGACGCCACCGGCCGCAAGCGGCTCACGGGCACCCTGCGCGACGGCGAGACGCTGCGCCGCTACTGCGACCGGCTCCTCGACGGCGGTACGGGCCCGTCCGAGGGCGACGGCGAGGACGACGGCACGGGCGGCGCGAAGGACGACTCCGACGGCAGGAGCGACGGCCGGTACGGGAACGCGCCCGGCGACAGCCGGGACGACCGGCGCGACGGCACCGGGAACAGCCGGGTCGGGGCCGGCCGTCCCGGCGACGGGCGGGGTGTCACCGGAGCCGGGGACCGCCGCGGGAGCGATCGCCGCGAGAGCCTCCGCCACGCCGACGACCGCCACGCCGAGGACCGCCGTACCGACGACCGCCGCGGCGCGGCCCGGTCCGTCGCCGAGCCGGGAGAATCCGTTCTGCTCGCCGCCGCCGCTCCGCCCGTGATCGCCGTCACCGCCCGCGTACCGCTGCCGGTGTAACACTTCTCGACCCGTCGGCGCAGTACTGAGTGAGCCGACTGGTCATCGGCCGCGCAGTGAGCCGGGGTTCCCCCCGTACCTACGGCTCCGCGCACCCGGCGCGGGTGGGACACGTTCCCCCGGTCCCACCCGCGCCCTCTCTCCCCGCCTGCCGGGTCACCAGTGGACGACGACCTTGTCCCCGACCTTCACCTGGTCGAAGAGGGTCGTGAGCTTGGCCCGGTCCCGGACGTTGACGCAGCCGTGCGAGCCGCCGTTGTAGCCGCGGGCCGCGAAGTCCGACGAGTAGTGCACCGCCTGGCCCCGGCTGAAGTACATCGAGAGCGGCATCGGCGTGTGGTAGAGCCGCGACCAGTCCTGACGGACCTTGCGCTCGACGGTGAACGTGCCCTCACGGGTCGGGGTGTTCTCCGAGCCGAAGCGGACGTCCATCGACGAGACCACCTTGCCGTCGATCATCCAGGCGAGGGTCCGGCTCTCCTTGCTGATGCACAGCACCCGGCCGGTCAGGCACCGCGCGTCGGGCGTGTCCAGCTCGTTGGTGGTCGACGGCTTCAGCTCGTCGGCGGTCGGCTTGCGGCTCGCACCGAGCAGCCGCTCCCAGGTCGCCGTGTCGACCGAACCCGTCCCCGGCAGGCCCTGCTTCTTCTGGAAGGCCGTGACCGAACCGGCCGTCATCGTCCCGTAGAAGCCGGTGGGCGCCCGGTCGAAGTGATCCAGCTGCCGCAGCCGCGCCTGGAGCTCGCGGACCTGCTCGCTCTCGTCCCCGTCGCCCATCAGGGCCTCGGGCCCCGTGCTCCCGGTGGCGTCGTCGGAGGGCGTCTCCGTCGGAGCGGTGGGCGACGGGGACCCGGTGTCCTCGGTCGGCGCCTCGGTCGGAGCGTCGGTCGGAGCGTCGGTCGCGGGCCCGCTCGGCTCCGGAGCGGACGTCGTCGGCGCTGCCGTCGGACCGGCAGAACCGTTTCCGCCGTCGGCGGCCTGGGCCGTACAACCGGCGGCGAGTGCCACCGCCGCCGCTGCCAGTACCGCTCTGCGTATGACGGAAGAAGTCCGCTTCATCGTTGCCCCCCGGGACGTGTCGTGTGTACGTAGGGATGCTTCTGGCGCGTGTGTGGTTGCGCAGGTGGGACGCGAACCGCGCATGCTGTGAGCAAGGTCCCAGCGCGCCTGCCCCACCGCCCGGACATGCCGCCGACACCGTCCGCCGCGAGGAGCCGTACCGCTGGGTGACGAGCCGTCCGGGAGGCGCAACGCATGGCACGCGAGTCTGAGTCGGGACTGCCCATCGAGCCGGTCTACGGACCGGACGCCCTGGACGGGTGGGACCCCGGGGAGAAGCTGGGAGAGCCCGGCGCGTACCCCTTCACCCGCGGCGTGTACCCGTCGATGTACACCGGCCGGCCCTGGACCATGCGGCAGTACGCGGGCTTCGGCACCGCCGTCGAGTCCAACGCCCGCTACAAGCAGCTCATCGCCAACGGCACGACCGGGCTCTCCGTCGCCTTCGACCTGCCGACACAGATGGGCCACGACTCGGACGCGCCGATCGCCTCCGGCGAGGTCGGCAAGGTCGGCGTCGCCGTCGACTCGATCGACGACATGCGGATCCTGTTCGACGGCATCCCGCTGGACGAGGTCTCCACGTCGATGACCATCAACGCCCCCGCCGCGCTCCTGCTGCTGCTCTACCAGCTCGTCGGCGAGGAGCAGGGCGTCCCCGCCGACCGGCTGACCGGCACGATCCAGAACGACGTGCTGAAGGAGTACATCGCCCGCGGCACGTACATCTTCCCGCCGAAGCCCTCGCTGCGGCTGATCGCGGACACCTTCAAGTACTGCGGGGCCGAGATCCCGAAGTGGAACACCATCTCGATCTCCGGCTACCACATGGCCGAGGCCGGTGCCTCGCCCGCGCAGGAGATCGCGTTCACCCTCGCCGACGGCATCGAGTACGTGCGGACCGCCGTCGCCGCCGGCATGGACGTCGACGACTTCGCGCCCCGCCTCTCCTTCTTCTTCGTGGCCCGTACGACGATCCTGGAGGAGGTCGCCAAGTTCCGGGCGGCCCGCCGGATCTGGGCCCGGGTCATGAGGGAGGAGTTCGGCGCGCGGAACCCCAGGTCGCTGATGCTCCGCTTCCACACCCAGACCGCGGGCGTCCAGCTCACCGCCCAGCAGCCCGAGGTCAACCTGGTGCGCGTCGCCGTGCAGGGCCTCGCCGCCGTCCTCGGCGGCACCCAGTCGCTGCACACCAACTCCTTCGACGAGGCCATCGCCCTGCCGACGGCCACGTCCGCCCGCCTCGCCCTGCGCACCCAGCAGGTCCTCGCGTACGAGACGGACGTCACCGCCACCGTCGACCCCTTCGCCGGCTCGTACGTCGTCGAGAGCATGACCGACGACGTCGAGGCCGCCGCCCTGGCCCTGATGACCCGGGTCGAGGACATGGGCGGGGCGGTCGGGGCCATCGAGCGCGGCTTCCAGAAGGGCGAGATCGAGCGCTCCGCCTACCGGATCGCGCAGGAGACCGACAGCGGCGAGCGGGTCGTCGTCGGCGTCAACCGCTACACGATCGACGTCGAGGAACCGTACGAGCCGCTCCGCGTCGACCCGGCGATCGAGGCCCGGCAGGCGGCCCGCCTCGCGAGGCTCCGGGCCGAACGCGATCAGCCGGCCGTCGACGCGGCGCTCGCCGCGCTGAGGACCGCGGCGGCGGGCACGGCGAACGTCCTGTACCCGATGAAGGCCGCCCTCAGGGCCCGGGCCACGGTCGGCGAGGTGTGCGGCGCGCTGCGGGAGGTCTGGGGCACCTACGTCCCGACCGACGCGTTCTGACCCGCCCGGGCCTCCCGATCTTCCGCGATACGAAACACCCGGGCGAAAGTCCGTACCCACGTGCGACACTCCGCTTCATGCTGGGTGTCACCGATCTTCCGACCTATCTCGTGGGTCTCGTCCTCATCATCCTCCTGCCGGGGCCGAACTCGCTGTACGTGCTGTCCGTCGCCGCCCGCAAGGGCACCCGGACCGGGTACAAGGCCGCCGCCGGCGTCTTCACCGGCGACGCCGTCCTGATGACGCTGGCCGCGCTCGGCGCCGCCTCGCTCCTCCAGACCACCCCCCTGCTCTTCACCGTCGTGAAGTACGCGGGCGCGGGCTACCTGGCCTGGATGGCGTACGGGATGCTGCGGGCGGCCTGGTCGATGTGGCGCGACCGGAGCGAGGAACGCGCCGAGGAGACCGCGGCGACCCCGACGGCACCGGGGGAGCACCCCTACCGCCGGGCGCTGATCATCAGCCTCTTCAACCCGAAGGCGATCCTCTTCCTGATCTCCTTCTTCGTGCAGTTCGTGGACCCGGGCTACGCCTACCCGGCGCTGTCCTTCCTCGTCCTCGGCACACTGCTCCAGATCAGCAGCTTCCTCTACCTGACCATGCTCATCTTCGGCGGCACCCGCCTCGCCGCCGCCTTCCGCCGCCGCAGGCGCCTCTCGGCCGGCGCGACCTCCGCCGCCGGCGCCCTCTTCCTCGGCTTCGCCGCGAAGCTCTCCCTCAGCAGCGCCGCTTGACCCTCACACCGTGTGAGGCCGTGTCGTAGGAGTCGTCATGTTCACCATCGGAGACTTCGCCCGGCACGGGCGGGTGTCGGTCCGGATGCTGCGCCACTACGACGCCATCGGACTGCTGCGCCCGGCCCGGGTCGACCCGCACACGGGCTACCGCTACTACGCGGCGGACCAGCTCGCGCTGCTCAACCGTGTCATCGCGCTCAAGGACCTCGGCTTCACGCTCGAACAGGTGGGGGCGATCCTCGACGAGAAGTTCGACGCGGACGAGCTGCGGGGCATGCTGCGTCTGCGCCGGGCCGAGCTGGAAGCGGCCCTGGCGGAGGCGCGGGCCCGGCTCGCCCAGGTCGGCGCGCGGCTCCGAGCCATCGAGAGCGAGGGACGTATGTCCACCCAGGACGTCGTCGTCAAGAAGATCCCCGCCGTCCGTGTCGCCGAGCTGAGCGCGACCGCCGCGAGCTTCGGTCCGCACGACATCGGCCCGGTCATCGGGCCCCTGTACGACGAGCTGTGCGGCCGGCTTGAAGCCGCCGGGGTCACCGGCTTCGGCCCGGGGATCGCGTACTACGAGGACGCGGAGAAGGGCGACGGCTCGGTCGTCGTGCACGCCGCCATGACGGTGCCCGAGGGGACGGTCGTGGAGGGCGTCGAGGTGCTCGTGCTGCCCGGCATCGAGGAGGCGGCGACCGTCGTCCACCGGGGCTCGATGGACACCATCCTGCCGACCGCGCAGACCCTGGCCCTCTGGATCGAGGCCAACGGCTACCGGTCGCGGAGCTTCGCGCGCGAGCTGTACCTGGAGTGCCCCGAGGACCGCTCGCGGTGGGTGACGGAGATCCAGGAGGCCATCGTCCGCGCCTGAGGGCTGAGGGCTGAGGCCGCCTGAGGCCTGAGGACCGACGGCCGAGGTGGCGAGAGCCGGCCGCGGGCCCGGATCCCCCGCACGGGGTCCGGGCCCGCCGTTTCTCGGTGGCCGCCACCTCTTCGGCCACCACCGCCACCGCCCCTCCGGCTACCTCTTCAGCGCCTTGCGCAGCCGCAGCGCGCGCCGCGCCAGGCGGCGGACCCTCGGGTGGCGGGGGAGCGGGATGCCGCCGGGCAGGTTCAGGACGGTGAGGCGGCGGCGGGTGAAGTGGTGCCGGGTGTGCTCGGCGAGCGGCCCCGACAGGTGCCGTACCGCCGGCTCGCGGAGTTCCGGCCGGATCTTCGGCTGCATCGCGAAGCCGACGGCCGCGACGAGGTCGTTCAGCTCCGCCGTACCGACCGTGCCGCTGTGCTGCCCGCCGTCCTCCCCGCTGTCCTCCAGGGGCGGGACGACCGCGTCCACGACCGTGAGCGGGATGCGGTTGCTGTTCTGGAACGGGGTGAGCCGTTCCAGCAGGGTGCGCGTCCCGACCCGGGCGATCGGCAGACCGTAGAAGGTCCGGGCGGTGAGCAGCGCCGTCGAGAAGCAGCCGACGACCAGGGCGGGCCGCAGCTCGCGGTAGAGCACCTCGGCGAGTACGGGCCGGTCCTCGACGGTCAGTTCGGCACCGAGGGCCTCCGCCTCGCGCGCCAGCGCCTTCGACCAGGAGTCGGGGGCCGTCGGGTGCGGTTTGAAGACGAGCCGCCGGTGGCCGTGGGCGACCGCGCCCCGGACCATCCGCAGGTGCAGCTCCTCCTCCTCGGCCGCGGTCAGCAGGTCGAGCGCGGCCAGGTACTGGCCGAGGAGCAGCGCGGGCCCGTCCTCCGCGCCCGCCGGCGCGTCGGGCCCGGCCAGTTCTTCGACGCACCGGGTGAACGCCTCGGTCGGTACGGCCTCGGGCACCGCCCCGAACTCGGCGAGCAGCAGCGGCGCGAGTCCGGGGACGAGGTCCAGGTGGAGCAGCCGGGCGACGCGTCCGCCGATCAGGGGGTCGATCTTGTTCCGGGTCGGCCCGTAGCTCATGAGCCCGTCCGCGTACGCGGTGATCGGAGCGTCGGGCAGCAGCTGGGCGATGGCGAGGGCGGGCGTCACCTGGAGCGACTCCAGGGCGAGTTCGACGCGGTCGTCGCCGAGGTTCCACAGCTTGCGGAGATGACGCTGGAGCAGCGGCAGGTCGCTCGGCCGGGGGGTCCAGCCGCCCGGGTGGAGCGGGGAGATCGTCTCGTTCCAGGACAGCACGGAGTCGAAGCGGCCGCGCAGCCGGTCGAAGCCCTCGGCCTCGTCCAGGGCGGGGGTCGTCTCCGGGACGGCGGCGTTGTTGGTGACGAGCAGGATCCGGCGGTCGGCGGGACCGAAGGCGCCGCTGTCCAGGGCGGCGGCGAGCGTCACGGCCCCGTAGAGGGTGGAGGCGCAGAAGATCTGGGTGGTGCGGCGGGGGCTCACGCGGCCACCTCCGAGGAGGCGGGGGCGGAGGCGGTCGCGGAGGTGGCGCCGGTGCCCGGGCGGGAGCCCGTACCCGAGTCGCGGGAGCCCGTACCCGAGCCGCCGGAGCCCGGACCTGAGCCCGTGCCCGGTCCCGGCGGTGGTGCCGGGCGGCGGCGCCGCAGCTTGCGCAGCATCGTCGCGCGGTCCCCGCCCATCGCCCCCAGGGCCTCGTCGAGGACTCCCTGGGGCATCCGCCGCAGCGCGCCCGCGCTCATCGCCTTCAGCCGGCGCGCCACCTCGGGTTCGAATCGCTCGATCGAACCGATGTGATGGGAAATCACCGCGCAATAGGTACGGACGGCCTTGGGAAGAAGAAGATCGGCCGCCGGATCCTGCGCCGTTTCCTCGATCACCTGGTCGAATGCGCGGATGAAATCCAATTGCCTGACATCACCGATCTGGGTGAGCGAGGTGGCCACTCCGCGCCGATAGAAGACACCGAGTTCACCGATCGCGGCGAACGATTCCGCCTCGCGGTGCAGTTTCCAGATCCACGGCCGGTCCTCGGCCGTCCGCAGCCCGTGCGTGAAGTGCAGCAGGCCCCGGTCCAGGAGCCGCCGGTGGTAGATCCCGGCCCAGGCGTACGGGTAGTCGACCGAGGTCGTCCGGTGCGACGGCAGGATCGCGTCCCGAGGGTTCAGCACCTCGCCGCGCAGGGGGACGGGCGCACGGCGGATCCCGCGGTTCCTGCCGGTGACGGAGACGTGGTCGGTGCGCAGGAAGTCGCAGCCGAGGTCCTCGGCGGCGGCGACCAGACGGGAGTAGTAGCCGGGGGCGAGCCAGTCGTCCCCGTCGAGGAAGGTGAGGTACTCGCCGCGGGCGGCGTCGAGTCCGGTGTTGCGGGCCGTGGCGAGACCCTCGTTGTGCTCGTGCCTGATCAGGACGGCACCCGGGATCTCGCGCGCGGCCCGTTCGAGGAGCTCGGGAGTCCCGTCGGAGGAGCAGTCGTCGACAAGGAGGAACTCGAAGTCCTCGCGGGCGTTGGCCCGCAGGCTCGTGAGGGTGTCGGGGGCGTATGTCTGCACGTTGAAGAACGGCACGACGACGGAGAGCTTGACCACCCGGTCGACGCTAGGCGTCGCCCCGGCATTCCCACCGACCGGCGGGCAGCCTTTCGGTGAACACCAAGCGGCGGGCCGATTAACCGCCTTTCCGCGCAGGGGAAATCGGCCTCGGTACGTCCTGATCGCGACCCACTTCAGCGGGCGGAGAGGCTCTGTTCACCGTTTGTTGTGGCTCAGTTGGGCCGGAAAGCGGAATGCCCTTCTAGCGTCCTCGACGTGCCAGCAAGTACCAGAGAAGCGGTACGGGTCGCCGTACTCGCCGACTCCGACACCCGGTGGAAATGGGGCGCCCTCACGGCGCGCCGCATCACCACGGCGACCGCCGAACCCACCGGATTCGTCCTACGGGGACGGGCCACGCCCACCGAACGCCAGCTCGCCGAGACCGGGGTGTCCACGACCACCCCGCGCGAGGTGACGGGCGCGGAGTTCCTGCGCGCGGTACGGGACGCGGAGGCGCGCGGCGAGGGATTCGACGTCGTCGTGCTCGCCCTCGTCGGCGGCACCGTCCGCGCCGTCCTCCAGGGCCTGGCCGACCTGGGCCTCGCACGGCGCCCCGTGATCGTCACCGGCTATGTCGGGGTCGTCTACGAGAAGCTCACCGACGGACTCCTCCTGCGGCACGGCGCCGATGTCGTCCTCGCCAACTCCCGCCACGACGCCGAGCGTTTCCGCGCGGTGTACGAGGGAGTGGGCGCCGGAGCCGACTCGGTCGTGGAGGCGGCCCTGCCCTTCCTCGGCGGCGCCCCGCACACCCCCGAGGCCGGCCGCGACACCCTGGTCTTCGCGGCCCAGCCGTCGGTGCCCGCCACCCGGACCGAACGCGCCTACGTCCTGAAGCGGCTGATCGGGCACGCCCGCCTCCACCCGGGCCGCGAGGTGCTCCTCAAGCTCCGCTCCAAGCCGGGCGAGCACACCACCCACCTGGAGGAGTTCCCCTTCCAGAAGCTGGTCCGCGAGCTGGACCCGCCGGCCAACTTCCGTCTCGTGTACGGGCACATGGGCGAGGTCCTGGACCGGACCGACCTGCTGGTCACCGTCTCCTCGACGGCCGCCCTCGAAGCCCTCCACCGGCGCATCCCCACCGCGATCCTCACCGACCTCGGGGTCCGTGAGGCGCTCGGCAACCACCACTTCGTGGGCTCGGGCCTCCTCGCCTCCTTCGACCGGCTCGACAAGGGGCTCGCCCCGACGCCCGACGAGAGCTGGCTCGCCCGGCAGGGCGTCGCCTCCGACAGCCCCTACGAGGCCGCCTTCGACACGGCCCGCGACCGGGTCGCCGAGCTCCTGGCACTCCCCGCGCTGCCCCCGATCACCCCCTACTACACCGCGGAGACGGCCCCCGGCTACCTGCCCGGGATCCTCGCCCGCCACCGCCTGGACGTCACCGCCCCGGAGCCCCGCGAGAGCGGCCTGCGACGGGTCGTCCGGGAGGCCGCGCGGGGCGCGTACCGCCACGGCGTGCAACGCGTCGCCCCCGTCATCCGCCGCCTGGGAGAACTCTGATGACCGCCACCCCGCAGGCCCCGCAGCCCCCGGCGACCGTCCTCGCCGTCATCCCCGCGAGGGGCGGCTCCAAGGGCGTCCCCGCCAAGAACCTCGCCCCGGTGGCCGGGGTCCCCCTGGTGGTCCGCGCCGTCCACGCCTGCCTGGGCGCCCGCGCCGTCACCCACGTGGTGGTCTCCACCGACGACGCCGGCATCGCGGCGGCGGCCCGTACCGCCGGCGCCGAGGCCGTGCGCCGCCCCGCCGAGATCGCGGGCGACACCGCCACCAGCGAGGCGGCCGTCCTGCACGCGATGGACGCCTTCGAGGCCACCCACGGCCGCCCGGCCGACGTGGTCCTCCTCGTCCAGTGCACCAGCCCCTTCCTGACCTCCGCCGAGATCGCCGAGACCGCCGAGCGCGTCACCTCGGGCGCGGCCGACACGGCCTTCACCGCCGCGCCCTCGCACGGCTTCCTCTGGCGCGACTCGGCCGAGAACGGTGCCACCGGCGTCAACCACGACAAGGCGCACCGCCCCCGCCGTCAGGACCGGGAGCCCGAGTACCTGGAGACCGGCGCCGTCTACGCGATGGACGCGGCCGGCTTCCGTACCCACGAGCACCGCTTCTTCGGCCGTACCGCGCTCGTCGTCGCCGACCCCGCCCGGGTCCTGGAGATCGACGACCCGCACGACCTGGCCCGGGCTCGCGCCCTCGCGCCGCTCCTCGACACGCCGGCCACCCCCGGCTTCGCCGACGTCGACGCCGTCGTCCTCGACTTCGACGGCACGCAGACCGACGACCGGGTCCACCTGGACGCCGAGGGACGCGAGTTCGTCTCCGCGCACCGCGGCGACGGCCTCGGCATCGCCGCCCTGCGCCGCGCGGGACTGCCCGTCCTCATCCTCTCCACCGAACAGAACGCCGTCGTCGCCGCCCGCGCCCGCAAGCTCAAGATCCCCGTCCTGCACGGCATCGACCGCAAGGACCGGGCCCTCAAGGAGTGGTGCGAGGCCGAGGGCATCGACCCCCAGCGCGTCCTCTACGCCGGAAACGACGTCAACGACCTGCCCTGCTTCCACCTCGTCGGCTGGCCCGTCGCGGTGAGCAGCGCCCACGACTCCGTACGGGCCGCGGCCCGCGCGGTCACCGTCACCCCGGGTGGCTCGGGAGCGATCCGCGAGATCGCCGCCTGGCTCCTCGGACCCGAGCTCAACACCCCCGACTCCTAAGGAACAGCACCATGAGCACTCGTCTGCGCACCTTCGGCGAGAAGACCGCCGGCCCGGGCCGTCCCGTCTACATCACCGGCGAGATCGGCATCAACCACAACGGCGAGCTCGAGAACGCCCTCGCGCTCGTCGACGTCGCCGCCGAGGCCGGCTGTGACGCCGTCAAGTTCCAGAAGCGCACCCCGGAGATCTGCACCCCGCGCGACCAGTGGGACATCGAGCGCGACACCCCCTGGGGCCGGATGACGTACATCGACTACCGCCACCGCGTGGAGTTCGGCGAGGACGAGTACCGCGCCATCGACGAGCACTGCCGCAAGCGCGGCATCGACTGGTTCGCCTCCCCGTGGGACACCGAGGCCGTCGCCTTCCTGGAGAAGTTCGACGTCCCCGCCCACAAGGTCGCCTCCGCCTCCCTCACCGACGACGAGCTGCTCCGCGCCCTGCGCGCCACCGGCCGCACGGTCATCCTCTCCACGGGCATGTCCACCCCGAAGCAGATCCGCCACGCGGTCGAGGTCCTCGGCTCGGACAACATCCTGCTCTGCCACGCCACCTCGACGTACCCGGCCAAGGCCGAGGAGCTCAACCTCCGCGTGATCAACACGCTGAAGGAGGAGTACCCGAACGTCCCGATCGGCTACTCCGGCCACGAGACCGGCCTCCAGACCACGCTGGCCGCCGTCGCCCTCGGCGCCACCTTCGTCGAGCGCCACATCACCCTCGACCGCGCCATGTGGGGCTCCGACCAGGCCGCCTCCGTCGAGCCCCAGGGCCTCCAGCGCCTGGTCCGCGACATCCGCACCATCGAGACCGCCCTCGGCGACGGCGTCAAGAAGGTCTACGAGTCGGAGCTCGGCCCGATGAAGAAGCTCCGCCGGGTCCAGGGGCTCGTCGCCGCATGACCGGGCAGCTGGCGTTCGTCGAGAGCCCGGTCCAGCTCCTCAACGTCCTGGAATGGGCGCACGCCCAGGCTCCCGCCACGGGAGCGCCCGCCGACGCCGGGGGCGACACGGCCCCCGGCGGCCGGGGGGCCGCCCTTCCGGGCGCCGCCCTTGCCGAGCCCAGGCTCCCGGTCCCCGATCCCGTCACGGGTACGGCGCCGCCGGACGGCCGCGCCGGGGGACACGGGCCCGCCACGGGTCCGGCGCGCTCCGCACCCGACCTGACGGTCGTCGTCCTCTCGCCGACCGACCCCATGTCGCGGGGCCAGCTGCGCCGGATGGCCCAGCTGGCCCGCGACGAGGGCGTCACCGTCCGCTGGCAGGAGGCCCGCGGCGGCCGGGGCGCGCTCGCCCGCACCCTGCGGGAGCTCGCCCGGCCGCTGCGCTCGGCGGAGCGGGTGATCATCGGCGACCCGTTCTCCCGGTACGTCCAGCTGCTCCTGACCCTCTTCGGCCCCCGGCACCTGACGGTGGTCGACGACGGCACCGCCACGATGGAGTTCGCCGCCCAGATCGGCCGGGGCGAGCGCCTGGTGCGCTGGCACCGCAAGGGCAGCCTGGGCCCGCGCGAGCTGCTCCTCGCCCCGGTGAGCTCGCTCGCGAGGCGGCGTCTCGCCCCGACCGGGAACCGTACGGTCGAGATCTTCACCTCGCTGCCCGTCGAGGCCCCGGAGGGCATCACGGTCACCGAGAACGCGTTCGCCTGGACCCGGACCCGCTTCGGCCCGCCGCTGCTCACCGGCGGTGCGGACCTGGTCGGTACCTCGCTGGTCGAGACGGGGGTGGTCGACGCGGCCCACTACGACCGGGTGGTGGGCGAGCTGGCCCGCACCCACGGCGCCACCCGCTACTTCGCGCACCGCAGGGAGAGCGCCGAGAAGCTGCACCGGATCGCGGTCGAGACGGGCCTGCAGGTGGTCCGGCCGGAACTGCCCCTGGAGCTGATCGCCCGGCGCGGGCCCATCGGCCGTACGGTCGTCAGCTTCCCGTCCACGGTCGTGCACACCCTGCCGCTGGCCCTCGCCGGGACCGGGGTGAAGGTCGCGGTCTGCGAGATCGCGCCCGAGTGGCTGCGGGAGAGCGCCTCACCGCGCGCGCAGGGTTTCCTGTCGGGGGTGGCGGGCACGGCGGCCCACGAGGTGGACCGGCTCACCGCGCGGGCGGCGGCCCCGACCGACCGGCTCGAATTCGGCTGAGCGTACCCATATGGAGTGGCCTTCATGCCTGACAAACCGAGATTCTTTCCCCTAACGGGCTGAACTTTTTGTGATCAACGGGCAGTTGACCACTCCGGAGGCCTACCCTTCAAAGGGTGAACCAGTTGAAGTCCCGTGAGCCAGGCTCCGTCACCCTGCCCGGAACGCTGTCCGAACCCCTGCGCGTCGAACTGATCGCCTTCCGCAGGGACTTGCACATGCACCCGGAGCTGGGGAACCAGGAGTTCCGTACGACCGCCGCGCTCAAGGCCCGCCTGGAGGCGGCCGGCCTCGCGCCGAAGGTCCTGCCGGGCGGCACCGGACTCATCTGTGACATCGGCACCCCGGACCACGACCGGCCCATGCTCGCCCTCCGCGCCGACCTCGACGCGCTGCCCATCCCCGACGTCAAGACCGTCGCCTACCGCTCCACCGTGGCCAACCGGGCCCACGCCTGCGGACACGACGTCCACACCACCGCGGTCCTCGGCGCCGGACTCGTCCTCGCCGATCTCGACCGGCGGGGCCTCCTGCCGAACGCCGTACGGCTCCTCTTCCAGCCCGCCGAGGAGGTCCTCCCCGGCGGAGCCGCCGACGCCATCGAGGCCGGGGTCCTGGACGGGGTCGGGCGGATCATCGCCGTCCACTGCGACCCCAAGGTGGACGCGGGGAGGATCGGGCTCCGCGCCGGACCCATCACCTCCGCCTGCGACCGTCTCGAAATCACCCTGGACGGCCCCGGCGGCCACACCGCCCGCCCGCACCTCACCACCGACCTCGTCACCGCCGCCGCCCGGATCGCCACCGACGTCCCCGCCGTCCTGGCCCGCCGCGTCGACGCCCGCTCGGGGCTCTCGGTCACCTGGGGCCGGATCGAGGCGGGCCACGCCTGCAACGTCATCCCGCAGCACGCCGAACTCTCCGGCACCGTCCGCTGCCTCGACCTGCCGACCTGGCGGGAGGCGCCCGACCTGGTGCACGCGGCCGTCGACGAGATCGCGGCCCTGCACCGGGCCAAGTCGACCGTCACCTACGTCCGTGGCGTCCCCCCGGTCGTCAACGACCCCGGCGTCACCGAACTGCTCGCGGCCGCGATGACCGCCCGCCGCGGACCGTACGCGATCGAGGACACGGAGCAGAGCCTCGGCGGCGAGGACTTCTCCTGGTACCTGGAGCACGTCCCCGGCGCCATGGCCCGCCTCGGCGTCCGCACCCCCGGCGACACCCGGGTCCGTGACCTGCACGCCGGGGACTTCGACGTGGACGAGCGGAGCATCGAGGCGGCGGTCGAGCTCTTCACGGCGGCGGCCCTGATCGACGGCACACCGGGGCGCTGACCCCCCGGACCAGGGGCGCCGCCCCCGGACCACCGGCCCCGCCCCCGGTCCACCGCGGCCCCGGCCTCCGGCCGGACGGACCCCTCGTCCGTCCGGCCGATCGCCTTCCCCCCTTCGGCCCACAGGCCCGGCGCGGCGCGCCCGGCCCCCCGTCCCGTCGGCTCCGCCCGGCGATATAACCGGCGGTACCGGGCCGAACGCCCCCGGTCGCCTCGGCTGGCCGGTTCGCGACGATCCGATAACGACTCATGAACGGGTCTTTAACTGACATCTACGCGCGTTACGATCGCCGCGAAACCAGCGCCGGAAGAGGCGCTTTCGGTCAGTCTTGAAGGGACCCTCCTCTTGCGCCGGATCACCAGGATCACGACCGTGGGCATCGCCTCCGCGGCGCTCGCCCTCTCCGCCACCGCGTGTGGCAAGTCTTCGACGGACTCCGGCTCCAGCCCGAGTTCGGACACGAAGGCGACGAAGGCCGCCATCGCGTACGACATCGGCGGCCGTGGCGACCAGTCCTTCAACGACGCCGCCTACGCGGGCCTGAAGAAGGCCGAGGACGAGCTCGGCGTCAAGGGCTCCGAGGCCGAGCCCTCCGAGGGCGAGGGCGACGCCGACAAGGTGCAGCGCCTCACCGCGCTCGCCCGCGCCGGGAACAACCCGGTCATCGGTGTCGGCTTCGCCTACGCGCCGGCCATCGAGAAGGTCGCCAAGGCCTACCCGAAGACCACCTTCGGCCTCATCGACGACACGTCGAAGACCGGCCCGAACATCGCCAACCTCGTCTTCAACGAGGAGCAGGGCTCCTACCTGGCCGGCGTCGCCGCCGCCAAGGCGTCCAAGACCGGCACGGTCGGCTTCATCGGCGGTGTCGAGGTTCCGCTGATCAAGAAGTTCGAGGCGGGCTTCGCGCAGGGCGTCAAGGACACCAACCCCAAGGCGAAGGTGCTCGTCCAGTACCTGACCCAGCCGCCGAACTTCGACGGCTTCTCCAAGCCCGACCTCGGCAAGGCCGCCGCGGAGGGCCAGCTCGACAAGGGCGCCGACGTGATCTACGCGGCCGCCGGTCTGGCCGGTTCCGGCTCGATCGAGGCCGCCTCGGCCGCCGGCAAGTGGGCGATCGGTGTCGACTCCGACCAGTACAACCAGCCGGGTCTGGCCGCGTACAAGGCCAGCATCCTGACCTCGGTCACCAAGGACGTCTCGGACTCCGTCTTCAACCTGATCAAGTCGGTCAAGGACGGCAAGCCGCAGACCGGTGAGGTCCGCTACGGCCTCGCCACCGACGGTGTCGCCCTGGCGGACTCCAACCCGAAGTTCAAGGAGATGACGGACCTCATCGCCGCGGTGGACAAGGCGAAGAAGGACATCATCGACGGCAAGATCACGGTCAAGACCGCTCCGTAAGGAGCAGGGTCGACGACCCAAGGCCCGGCAACGGTGGGACCCCCACCGGGGCCGGGCCCCATTCCCGTACGGGTTTTCATTTTTCGGCAGCGCTACGCGTGTAGATGTCTCCCTGGCACGATAACTTCGCCCCGCCCTGCCCTCCCGCTCCCACTCCTTCCGGCCAAGGAGAGTGCGTCATCAACGCGTCCAGCCCCCCTGCCGTAGAACTGCACGGCATCACCAAGCGATTCCCTGGCGTCGTCGCCAACAAGGACATCGCCATCACGGTCCGCAAGGGCACCGTGCACGCCCTCATCGGCGAGAACGGTGCCGGCAAGTCGACCCTCATGAAGATCCTCTACGGCATGCAGAAGCCGGACGAGGGCACCATCGCGATCGACGGTGAGCAGGTCACCTTCTCCAGCCCCGGTGACGCCATCGCGCGCGGCATCGGCATGGTGCACCAGCACTTCATGCTCGCCGACAACCTCACCGTCCTGGAGAACGTCGTCCTCGGCGGCGAGAAGCTCTACGGCATCGGCGCCAAGGCGCGGCGGAAGATCCAGGAGATCTCCGACGCCTACGGCCTCGGGGTCCGCCCGGACGCCCTCGTCGAGGACCTCGGCGTCGCCGACCGTCAGCGCGTGGAGATCCTCAAGGTCCTCTTCCGCGGTGCCAAGATCCTCATCCTCGACGAGCCGACCGCCGTCCTCGTCCCGCAGGAGGTCGACGCGCTCTTCGACAACCTGCGCGAGCTCAAGTCCGAGGGCCTGACCGTCATCTTCATCTCGCACAAGCTGGGCGAGGTCCTGAAGGTCGCCGACGACATCACCGTCATCCGCCGGGGCACCACCGTCGGCACCGCCGACCCCAGGACCGCCACCACCAAGCAGCTCGCGGAGCTGATGGTCGGCAGCGAGCTGCCCTCGCCGGAGACCCGCGAGTCCACGGTCACCGACGTCCCGATGCTCTCCGTGCGGAACCTGACCCTGGTCGAGAGCGGCGCCTCGGGCGCCCCGCTGACCAGCGCCGCCCCGCCGGACCCCGCCAGGACCGTCGTCGTGACGGAGGAGACGGCCGTGGGCCGCAAGCTCCTCGACGACATCTCCCTCACGATCCACAAGGGCGAGATCCTCGGGATCGCGGGAGTCGAGGGCAACGGCCAGACCGAGCTGATCGAGGCCCTGATGGGCATGGCCACCCCGGACTCCGGTGTGATCACCCTCGACGGCCAGGACATCTCCAAGGTCTCGGTGCGCAAGCGCCGCGAGGGCGGCATCGGCTACATCCCCGAGGACCGCCACCGCCACGGCCTGCTCCTGGAGGCCCCCCTCTGGGAGAACCGGATCCTCGGTCACGTCTCCGAGGCGCCCAACTCCCGGCGCGGCATCCTCGACCCGAAGGCGGCCCGCAAGGACACCGAGCGGATCGTGCGCGAGTACGACGTGCGCACGCCCGGCATCGACGTCACCGCGGCCTCCCTCTCCGGCGGCAACCAGCAGAAGCTGATCGTCGGCCGCGAGATGAGCCACGCGCCCAAGTTCCTGATCGCCGCCCACCCCACCCGCGGTGTGGACGTCGGCGCGCAGGCGCAGATCTGGGACGCGATCCGGGACGCGCGCCGCGAGGGCCTGGCGGTGCTGCTGATCTCCGCCGACCTCGACGAGCTGATCGGTCTCTCCGACACCCTCCGGGTCATGTACCGCGGCAGGCTCGTCGCGGACGCCGACCCCGCCACCATCACGCCCGAGGAGCTGGGCTCCGCCATGACCGGCGCGGCCAGCGGCCGCCTCGAGGGCAACGAAGAGCAGTCCGAAGACGGTGACGCCCGATGATGAAGATCGACAAGGACAAGCTGATCCTGGGCGCGGCGGGACCGGTGCTCGCCCTGGTCTCCTCGTTCGTGCTCACCGTGCTGGTGCTGCTCGCGACGGGCCTGGACCCGATCGAGCCGATCCGGCTGATGATCGAGAACGCCGGGTTCGCCGACATCCAGGTCCTGATCGTCAACCAGACCGGGATCTACTACCTGGCAGCCCTGGCCGTGGCCATCGGCTTCCGGATGAACCTGTTCAACATCGGTGTCGACGGCCAGTACCGGCTCGCCGCGATGGTCTCGGCGCTCGTCGGCGCCTCGATCGAGCTGCCCGGCCCGCTGCACATCTTCGTGATCGTCGTCGTCGCGATGCTGACCGGCGCCTTCTGGTCCGGCATCGCCGGCATCCTGAAGACCACCCGCGGCGTCTCCGAGGTCGTCTCGACGATCATGCTGAACGCCATCGCGACCTCGCTGGTGGCCTGGCTGATCCTGCCGAAGAACTTCGGCGTCCAGCCGGAGGGCTCGAACAACCTCACCACCGGTGAGATCTCCGAGTCCGGCTGGTTCCCGGGCATCGACATGGGCGAGGGCAACGGAGTCATCTACGGCTTCACGTTCGTCGCGCTCGCCCTCGGCGTCGTCTACTGGTTCACCCTCAACCGCACCCGGTTCGGCTTCGACCTGCGCGCCACCGGCGCCAGCGAGTCCGCGGCCCAGGCCAGCGGCGTCGACGCCAAGAAGATGATCCTCACCTCGATGCTGCTCTCGGGCGCGCTGGCCGGCCTCGCCGGCATGCCGACGCTGCTCGGCGAGTCCCACACGTACAGCCTCGACTTCCCCGTCGGTGTCGGCTTCACCGCCATCACCATCGCGCTGCTCGGGCGTAACCACCCGGTCGGCATCTTCTTCGCGGCGCTGCTCTTCGCGTTCCTCGACAAGGCGTCCAGCTCCCTCGACACCTACGGGTATCCGAAGGAGATCACCAAGATCATGCAGGGCATCATCGTGATCGCCGTGGTCGTCTCCTACGAGCTCGTCCGCCGTTACGGCCTCCGCCGCCAGCAGCAGAAGGTCGGCGAGGAACTCGCCGCCGGCGGCGCCATCAAGACCGACAAGGAGGTCTCGGCATGAGCACCGGCACTGTCACCAAGCCGAGCGCCGCGCCCAAGGGCGGCGGACGCCGCAAGCTCACCTGGCCGTGGATCATGCTGATCGTCGCGGCCGGTCTCCTGCTCTTCTCGTTCGTCCGGGCCGTCTCCGGGGCCAACGACCTCACCTCGGTGGGTCAGGTCTCGGGTGCGCTCCAGCTCGCCGTGCCGATCGGCCTCGCCGGTCTCGGCGGTCTGTGGGCCGAGCGCGCGGGCGTCGTCAACATCGGCCTCGAAGGCATGATGGTGCTCGGCACCTGGTTCGGCGCCTGGGCCGGATACCAGTGGGGCCCCTGGGTGGGTGTCCTCTTCGGTCTCCTCGGTGGCGCGATCGGCGGTCTGCTGCACGCGATCATCACCGTCACGTTCAACGTGAACCACATCGTCTCCGGTGTGGCGATCAACATCCTCGCGGTCGGCTTCACCCAGTACCTGTCGAACTTCACGTTCGCCGAGGCGGAGGGCGGCTCCTCCAAGCAGTCGCCGCGCATCGATCAGATCACCAAGATCACGATCCCAGGGTTGTCCGACTGGCTGGCCGACCTCCAGGGCAAGCACTGGTTCTTCATCTCGGACCTGGCGGGCATCCTCGGCGGCCTGGTCACCAACCTGTCGCTGCTGACCGTCGTCGCCCTGCTGCTGATCCCGGCCACCTGGTGGCTGCTGTGGCGCACCGCCTTCGGCCTGCGCCTGCGCTCCTGCGGTGAGAACCCGGTCGCCGCCGAGTCGCTCGGCGTCAACGTCTACAAGTACAAGTACATCGCCGTCACCGTCTCCGGCGCCCTCGCGGGCCTCGGTGGCGCGTTCCTCGCGATCGTCGCCACCGGCATCTACCAGGAGGGCCAGACCGGCGGCCGCGGCTACATCGGTCTCGCCGCGATGATCTTCGGCAACTGGATGCCCGGCGGCATGGCGCTCGGCGCCGGCCTCTTCGGCTTCACCGACAGCCTCAAGCTGCGCGGCGGCGCCGAGAACGTCCACGCGCTGCTGCTGCTCGTCGCGGTCCTCCTGCTGATCGCCGCCGTGTGGCAGCTGTACAAGAAGAAGTACGTGGTCGGCGCGGTCTCCGCGGCCTTCTCCGCCGCCTTCTTCCTCTGGTACGTGCTGACCGACGAGGTCCCGAGCCAGTTCGTGGACGCGGCCCCGTACATCACCACCCTGCTGGTGCTCGCCCTGTCGGCGCAGCGCCTGCGCATGCCGAAGGCGGACGGGCTGCCGTACCGGAAGGGCCAAGGCAAGTGACGGCCGCCCTTCCGGGGACCACCCTGTCCGAGGCGGACTGGGAGCGGCTCCGGGCCACGGCCCGCGAGGCGATGGCCCGCGCGTACGCCCCGTACTCGGGTTTCCCGGTCGGCGCCGCGGCCCTCGTGGACGACGGGCGGGTGGTCTCCGGCTGCAACGTCGAGAACGCCTCCTTCGGGCTCGGCCTCTGCGCCGAGTGCGGTCTCGTCTCACAGCTCCAGGCGACCGGCGGCGGCCGTCTGACCCACTTCGTCTGCGTGGACGGCCGGGGCGAGTCCCTGGTGCCGTGCGGCCGGTGCCGGCAGCTCCTGCACGAGTTCGGCGGCCCCGGACTCGTCCTGGAGACGCCCGCCGGGTTCCTCACCCTGGCCGAGATGCTGCCGCAGGCGTTCGGCCCGGAGCACCTCGCGAAGTAGTACTTCGGAGCGGCCCTTCCGGCACGATGGGAGGGCCGCTCCTCCTTTCCCCCTCTATGCGCGTAGAAAGAGGCACCACCATGGACGTCATCTCCGTCATCCGCACGAAGCGGGACAAGGGTGAGCTGAGCCCGGAGCAGATCGACTGGGTCATCGACGCCTACACCCGCGGCGCGGTCGCCGACGAGCAGATGTCCGCCCTGGCCATGGCCATCCTGCTGAACGGCATGAACCGCGCCGAGATCGCCCGCTGGACGGCGGCCATGATCGCCTCCGGCGAGCGCATGAACTTCGACGCGCTCTCCCGCCCGACCGCCGACAAGCACTCCACCGGAGGCGTCGGCGACAAGATCACCCTCCCGCTCGCCCCGCTCGTCGCCGCCTGCGGCGCGGCCGTGCCGCAGCTCTCCGGCCGGGGCCTCGGCCACACCGGTGGCACGCTCGACAAGCTGGAGTCCATCCCCGGCTGGCGGGCGCTGCTCTCCAACGAGGAGATGCTGCACGTCCTCGACACCACCGGCGCGGTCATCTGCGCGGCCGGCGACGGTCTGGCCCCGGCCGACAAGAAGCTGTACGCGCTCCGCGACGTCACCGGCACCGTCGAGGCCATCCCGCTGATCGCCTCCTCGATCATGTCGAAGAAGATCGCCGAGGGCACCGGCTCCCTGGTCCTCGACGTCAAGGTCGGCACCGGCGCCTTCATGAAGAACATCGAGGACGCCCGCGAGCTCGCCTCCACGATGGTCGGCCTCGGCACCGACAGCGGCGTGAAGACGGTGGCCCTGCTCACCGACATGTCGACCCCGCTCGGCCTCACCGCGGGCAACGCCCTGGAGGTCCGCGAGTCGGTCGAGGTCCTCGCGGGCGGCGGCCCGGCGGACGTCGTCGAGCTGACGATCGCGCTGGCCCGCGAGATGCTCGCGGCGGCCGGCATCAAGGACGCCGACCCGGCGAAGGCGCTGGCCGACGGCTCGGCGATGGACCACTGGCGCCGGATGATCGCGGCCCAGGGCGGCGACCCGGACGCGGCCCTCCCGGTCGCCCGCGAGCAGCACGTCGTCACGGCCCCGTCCTCCGGCGTCCTGACCCGTCTCGACGCCTACGACATCGGCATCGCCGCCTGGCGCCTGGGCGCGGGCCGTGCCCGCAAGGAGGACCCGGTGCAGGCCGGCGCGGGCGTCGAGATCCACGCCAAGCCGGGCGACACGGTGACGGCCGGCCAGCCGCTCGTCACCCTCCACACGGACACCCCGGAGAAGTTCGACTACGCGCTGCAGTCGCTCGGCTCTGCGTGGGACATCGCGGCGGAGGGCACGTCCTTCACCCCGAACCCGATCGTCCTGGACCGCATCGCCTGAGCTCAGCCGTGGGCATATGCCTCTGACACCTTCGGGTGAACGGGACCGGTGGACCCCCACCGGTCCCGTTCGGCATGCTGGGATCGGTGACGCACTGAATGGAGACGGCCGTGAGCGCACTCACCGTCGACCCCACGTCGGGCCATGGCCCTGACTGGGACGACCTCGTCCGTATCTGGGAAGGGACGGACCCCCCCGAGGGCTGCAAGGTGGAGATCATCGAGGGGATCATCACCGTGTCGCCGCCGCCGTCGCCCCTGCACAATGACATCGCCGACGAGGTTCAGAGGGCCCTGTACGGGGTGATCCCCCGTGACTGGGGGGCGTACCGGACACAGGCCGTCACTGTGCCCACCCGCGCGGGGATGTTCGTTCCCGATCTTCTCGTAGCCCCCAAGAAAGCCGTGCGCGAAGCCCGCCTCGCGCTTCAGGCTTCCGAGGCCGAACTCGTCGTCGAGATCACTTCGCGGGGAAACGCGAATCACGACAGGATCGTGAAGCTGCAGGGGTACGCCACCGCTGCCGTCCCCTTGTATCTGCTCGTCGACCGCTGGCACTCCGGCCGTCCTACCGCGACGCTCTACGGCGAGCCGAAGAACGGCCTGTACCGGGTCCTTGACGTGGTGGAGTTCGGTGAGGAGATCCACCTCCCCGCCCCCTTCGACCTCACGATCGACACCGGCACGTTCCCGCTCGGCTAGCGTCCTGCCCCCAGCAGTCCCGGCAGCGTCCGCATGTCCTCGAAGACCACCGTTCCCGGGCCCGCCAGCCGGTCCGCCCTCGTCAGCCCGCCGCTGTAGCCGAAGGCCCGCATCCCCGCCGCGCGCGCCGCCCGGACCCCGTACGGGCTGTCCTCGACCACGGCGCAGCGCCCGGGCGGGACGCCCATGGTGGCCGCCGCGTGGAGGAACAGGTCCGGCTCCGGCTTGCCCCGGGTGACGTCGCGGGCGCTGAACATCCGGCCCTCGAAGCGGTCGAGCAGACCCGCGCGCGTGAGGTTCCTGCGGATGGTGGGGTGGCTGCCGTTGGAGGCGAGGCAGTACGGGACGGACAGCGCGTCCAGCACCTCGGTGACGCCGTCCACCGCGGTCAGTTCGGCGTCCAGGGCGTCCTCGTACCGCTGCCGGAAGGGCGCGTTCCAGCCGGGCTCCAGGGGGCGGCCGATGCGCTCCTCCAGGATCGAGGTGAGGAGTTCGTGGGAGGAGCCGACGAAGTGCTCCACCACCTCCTCCTCGGTGAACTCCGCCCCGAGGGTGGCGAACACCTCCCGGTCCACGCGGCAGTAGATCCGCTCGCTGTCCACCAGAACACCGTCACAGTCGAAGATCACCAGTTCGACAGGCTCGTGAGTCATGATCGAGAGCCTAGGGGGTGTCGTGCGGCACGGGTCCCCGATGAGTTCCCGGGTCGGGACCGGTCTCAAGGAGCGTGGACACCAGTCGACCGCTCGTCGTGACCCTGACCGCCCGCCCCACCGGGGACGAGGTGGCGCGTCTCTGTGCCGAGCTCGGGGCCGCCCCGCCCGGGGACGTGGTCTGCGAGGTCGGCGCGCTCGCGCCCGCCGATCTCGCCGCCGTCGACGCCCTCGCCCGGCTGAAGCTCGCGGCCGGGCGCGGCGGGCACCGCATCAGGTTCCACGGAGCGGGGCCCGACCTGCGGGCCCTGCTCCTGCTCACCGGCCTCGGCGGGACCCTGGGCCTCTAGAGCAGCCCCGGCTCCTACGCCTCCAGCCGGGCCGGCAGGTCGAAGAGCGGGAACCAGCGCTCGGTGTCCAGGAAGAAGTCCATCCCGGCGACCTTGCCGTCGCGCAGCTCCAGGACGATCAGCGCCCACGGGCTGTATCCGCCCGCCGGGTCCGGGTGGTACTGGGCGAAGGCCGGCGAGCCGTTCGCCACGGTCGGCACCAGCTTCGAGCCCGCGCAGACCTCGCCGACGCCCAGCATCCAGCCGACGATGTCGTCGTGGCCGCGCAGCCAGAGGTCGTACGGCGGCATGGACATGGTCGCGTCCTCGTGGAGGAGCGCGGTCAGCGCCTTCATGTCGTACCCCTCGAAGGCGGCGACGTACCGCTCCAGGAGGGCCTTCTGCTCCTCGTCCAGCGGGTTCGCCGGGTCCGAGGTGGCCGGTGCCTGCTCGGCCAGGGTCGCGCGGGCCCGCTGGAGGGCGCTGTTGACCGAGGCGACGGTGGTGTCGAGGAGCTCCGCGACCTCGCTCGCCCTCCAGGCGAGCACCTCGCGGAGGATGAGCACCGCCCGCTGCTTGGGCGGCAGGTGCTGGAGCGCGGCCACGAAGGCGAGCCGCACGGTCTCGCGGGAGACGGCCGTCTCGGCCGGGTCGCCGGCCGAGGGCAGGACCCGCCCGTCGGGGACCGGCTCCAGCCAGGTGATCTCGGGCTGCTTCACGAGCTGGGCCTGGGCGACCGGGGTGGGTGAGGTCAGGTCCATCGGGCGCGCCCTCCGGTTGCCGGCGTTCAGCGCGTCGAGGCAGACGTTGGTGGCGATCCGGTACAGCCAGGACCGCAGCGAGGAGCGGCCCTCGAAGGAGTCGATGGCCTTCCAGGCCCGCACCATCGTGTCCTGCACCGCGTCCTCCGCCTCGAAGGACGATCCGAGCATCCGGTAGCAGTAACCGGTCAGCTCCCTGCGGTACTTGTCGAGTTCGTCGGTCGTCGCGGTCGCGGCGTCACTCATCGGGTCCACACCCCACTCACCCTCACCGGCACCCGTTCGGTACCGGTGAGGGGAAGCTACCGCAGCGGACTGACAGTCGGGGTCAGGTTCCCGGCTTGCGCCCGTAGACGAACACGTCGTCGCCGTTCTTGAGCAGGCCCCAGTACGCCTTGGCGTCCTTCGACGTCATGTTGACGCAGCCGCCCGAGCCCGGCGGGTTCCACATGGACTTGGTGGTCGAGTGGAAGGCCTGGCCGCCGTCGAAGAACTGCGAGTACGGCATGGAGACGTGGTAGAGCGTCGACCAGTGGTTGATGTTCCGCATGTAGATCTTCTTGGCGCCGGTACGGGTCTCCGTGCCGTCCTTGCCGGTACGGACCGGCACGGGGCCGTACTTGAGGCGCGCGCCGTCCTGGATCCAGGTCAGCTGGCGGGTGAGGTCGACGCAGGCGATCCGGCCCTTGTTGGTCGGACACCTGCGGTCCTTGTTGGGGTTGGACCCCGCCGCCTTCTGCTGGTTCATCGTGTTCATGGTGCGCCAGGTGACCGCTCCGGCGTACCCCGCGGACGGGGTGATGCCGTGCTTCTTCTGGAAGGCCTGGATGGCCTTGCAGTCGGCGAGCGACTGACGTCCGTCGGCCGTCCGGCCGAGGAACTTCTCCACCTGCTTCTGGTACGGGCCCGTCGTCACGTTGCAGGACGCCGCCTGCGCCGGAGCCGCACCGAGCGCGATCGTCATCGGCACCACCAGCGAGGTGAGGCCGGCCGCGATCCCGGCTCTCCTGCCTATCCGACCCGCGATTCTCTTCATGATCGTCAACTCCCCCTTGAGTCCTATCGTTCAGGACGTCCGGGGGAGCGACTCAGTTGCAGCGGAACCGGGCGGAATCAGCAGGGTGCCGCGAGCTGGAGCCGCCGCGCCTCGACGCGGGCGCTGTGGCTCCCGTACAGGGTGACGGAGACGACGCCGAGGACGGCGACGAGACCGATCAGGACCGTGCCGGCCCACCCGCCCGCGTGGAAGGCGATCGCGCCGAGCGTGCCGCCCGCGCTGCTGCCGAGGTAGTACGCGGACTGGTAGAGCGCCGAGGCCTGCGCGCGGCCCGTCTTCGCCGTACGGCTGACCGAGGAGGAGGCGACCGCGTGGCCCGCGAAGAAGCCGGCCGTGATGAGGACGAGGCCCGCGAGGACCGCCGGCAGCGTGTCGGCGAGCGAGAGCAGCAGACCCGCGGCGGTGGTGGAGACCGCCAGGTAGAGCGCGCCGCGCCGGCCGAGCCGGCCGACGAGCTTCCCGGCGGCGGCGGAGGAGACCGTACCGACCAGGTAGATCAGGAAGATCGAGCCGATCACGCCCTGCGGCAGCGAGAACGGGGCCTCCACCAGGCGGTAGCCGATCACGGTGTACACCGCGCCGAACACCGTCATGAACAGGGCGCCGATCACGTAGAGCCGCATGAGCAGCGGGTCCGCCAGATGCGTCCGCACGGTCCGGGCGAGCGCCCTCGGATCGAGCGTGCCGGGCGTGAAGTGCCGTGCCCTCGGCAGCAGCGCCCGGAAGGCGAGCGCGCACAGCAGGGAGGTCAGGCCGACGGCGGCCAGACCCGCCCGCCAGCCCCACATCTGCGCCACCCAGCCGGTCACCAGGCGGCCGCTCATGCCGCCGATCGAGTTGCCCGCCACGAACAGGCCGATCGCGGCGATCAGCGCCTTGGGGCGGACCTCCTCGGCGAGGAAGGCCATCGCGGAGGCCGGGAGCCCGGCGAGCGCGGCGCCCTGGAGCGCGCGCAGCGCGATCAGGGACTCCAGGTTCGGGGCGAGCGGCACGAGGAGGGCGAGGCCGACCGCGACCGTCAGGGAGGCGATCATCATCGCGCGCCGTCCGAAGCGCTCCGAGAGGGCGCTGAGCGGCAGGACACACAGGGCGAGGGCGCCGGTCGCGGCCGAGACCGTCCAGGAGGCGGCGGAGGCGGTGGCGCCGAACTCGGCCGAGATGGCCGGGAGGAGGGCCTGCGTGGAGTAGAGGAGAGCGAAGGTGGCGAGGCCCGCGGCGAAGAGCGCGAGGCTCAGCCGGCGGTAACCGGGGGAGCCGGGGGCGAGGCGGGTGTCGGCGGACGCGATGGTGGCGGCCGCCTTGGTACTGGCGGGAGGCATGTCTCGAACGTAGGACGCCCGGTTTCATGCGTCCAATGCACGGAACTGCTGTAATCGTTCCCATGGTGCATGAGTACAGGTCACAGCCTCGGCTGTCACCGAACAGTAACGAAGAAGACATGGGACTGCTGCTCGCGCCGCGGCTCGCGTACTTCGCCGCCGTCGCCCGGCACGAGCACGTGACCCGGGCCGCGGCCGAGATGGGCGTCCCCCAGTCCACGCTCTCCCGGGCCATGGTCCGGCTCGAACAGGACCTCGGCGTCACCCTCTTCGCCCGCCGCGGCCGCACGGTCTCGCTGACCCCGGCCGGGCGCCGCTTCCTCACCGCCGCCGAGCGGGCGCTCGCCGAGGTGGAACGGGCCGCCGACACCGTACGCGCCGACGCCGACCCCACCGCGGGACGCGTCGCCTTCGGCTTCCTCCACACCATGGGCTCCGAGACCGTCCCCGGCCTCATCCGCGCCTTCCGCGTCGACCACCCGCGGATCCGCTTCACCCTGGTCCAGAACTACGGCGAGGCCATGATCGAACGGCTCCGCGCCGGCGACCTCGACCTCTGCCTGACCTCCCCCGTGCCCGACGCCCCCGACCTGGTCGCCCGGCGCCTCGACGAACAGCGGCTCCGGCTCGTCGTCCCCGACGACCACCGGCTCGCGGGCCGCAAGCGCGTCCGCCTCGCCGAGGCCGCGGACGAGACCTTCGTGACCCTGGAACCGGGGTACGGGCTCCGCCGCATCACCGACGACCTCTGCGCCGAGGCCGGGTTCAAGCCCCGCGTCGCCTTCGAGGGCGAGGAGGCCGAGACGCTGCGCGGCCTGGTCGCCGCGGGACTCGGCGTCGCCCTGCTGCCCCCGCCGGCCGTCCCGCGCCCCGGCGTCGTGGAACTCACCGTCACCGCGCCGCGCGCGGTCCGCGAGATCGGCGTCGCCTGGCTCGACGGCCACCCGGACACGGCCCCGGTGGCCGCCTTCAAGAAGTTCCTGCTGAGCCGCCGGGGACACCTGCTCCCGAAGGACCCGGCGCAGGACCCCGTGCGGCCGCCCTCACCGCCGGAGTGAACCCCCGAAGCCCGCCGCGAGCGGCATCCGCAGGCCCAGCGGCGGGGGAGCGGCCATCGCGTCCGTCACCGGACGGGTGACGGGGCGGTCGAAGAGCGCGCCGAGGACGAAGTCGGCGGCCAGGGCCCGCACCTCCTCCGCGTACTGCCGCAACGCGTGCCCGTCGGAGTGCACCTCGAAGCGGCAGGTGTCCCTGTTGGCCTTCTTCGCCCGCTCGGCGAACCGGTACGACAGCTCCGGGTCCGTCCGGGCGTCGTTCGTGCCGTGCACGAGCAGCACCCGGCACCCCACCAGCTGCCGTACGGCCTCCGGCTCCGCCGCCATGTCGTCCTCCGGCAGCCACGGGGCGAGCGCCAGGACCGCGCCGACCGCGCCGTGCCCGGCCGCCCGCAGCGCCGCCCGGCCCCCCAGCCCGTGCCCGACGAGACAGACCGGGACGTCCCCGTACCGCCGTACGGCCTCCGAGACCGCCCAGGAGGCGTCCGCCGCGAGGTTGGCGTCGGCGCCGTTCCAGCCGCGCCCCCGGTAGCGCACCACATGGGCGACGAGGCCCTCGGCGCGGCCCGCGCGGACGAGACCGCGCCCGAGCGGCAGCATCGCCGCGTGGGCCCGCGCTGAGGCGCGCCGTCCCGACTCCGGCCGGCCGTCCGGCAGCAGCAGCACCACGCCGCCGACCGCCGCCGACGTGCGTGAACCTCCAACAGGCCGTCCGAGCCGGGGTCTCCGGCCGTCGGGCGGCCCCACGAGTGCGAAGTGCGCCATGACAGAACAGTCTCAGAAGCGGAGGTGTACGCCAGTCGTACGCGCGGTCTCTGTTACGTATCGTCCGCCGGGTGAACGCCCGCCGCCCCTGAGCCCGTTCGAACCGGGTCACGTGTCCGAGGGCGGCGAAGCCCCTCCGGCCGTACCAGCGGTGGGGCCGGTGCGCCGGGTTCGCGGTCAGGAAGACGTGGACGCGGCGCAGTTCGGCGCGGTGGCCGCCGGAAGTCATGGGCGCAGGCCAGGCGTTCGCCCTCCCGGGGCGCACCGGAAATCACCCGGAACGGACGGGGCGCCACAGGGCGCGCTCTACGCGCGTAGGGGCTAGAGTGCGAAAATGACGAGCCAGACCCCCAGCGTCCCCACCGCGGACCAGATCCGCCGTGCCCCGAAGGTGCTGCTCCACGACCACCTCGACGGCGGACTGCGCCCCGGCACGATCATCGAACTCGCCCGGGAGCAGGACTACCGGCAGCTCCCCGAGACGGAGGCCGACAAGCTCGGCGTCTGGTTCCGCGAAGCCGCCGACTCCGGCTCCCTCGAGCGGTACCTGGAGACCTTCGCGCACACCTGCGCCGTCATGCAGACCCGCGAGGCGCTCTTCCGCGTCGCCGCCGAGTGCGCCGTCGACCTCGCCGAGGACGGCGTCGTGTACGCGGAGGTGCGCTACGCCCCCGAGCAGCACCTGGAGTCCGGCCTCACCCTCGAAGAGGTCGTGGAGGCCGTCAACGAGGGCTTCCGGGAGGGCGAGCGGCAGGCCAGGGCGAACGGCCACCGCATCCGGGTCGGGGCGCTGCTCACGGCCATGCGGCACGCGGCGCGCGCCCTGGAGATCGCCGAACTCGCCAACCGCTACCGCGACTCCGGCGTCGTCGGCTTCGACATCGCGGGCGCCGAGGCCGGCTACCCGCCCACCCGCCACCTCGACGCCTTCGAGTACCTCAAGCGGGAGAACAACCACTTCACGATCCACGCGGGCGAGGCCTTCGGGCTGCCCTCCATCTGGCAGGCGCTCCAGTGGTGCGGCGCCGACCGGCTCGGGCACGGCGTCCGGATCATCGACGACATCGAGGTCGCGGACGACGGCTCGGTGCGCCTCGGCCGGCTCGCCGCCTACGTCCGCGACAAGCGGATCCCGCTGGAGATGTGCCCCTCCTCCAACCTCCAGACCGGTGCCGCCGCCTCGTTCGCCGAGCACCCGATCGGTCTGCTCCGCAAGCTGCACTTCCGGGCCACGGTCAACACCGACAACCGGCTCATGAGCGGGACGAGCATGAGCCGGGAATTCGAGCTGCTGACCGAGGCATTCGATTACACGCTCGACGACATGCAGTGGTTCACTGTCAATGCGATGAAATCAGCGTTCATTCCTTTCGATGAACGCCTCGCCATGATCAACGAGGTCATCAAGCCCGGATATGCCGAGCTGAAGTCCGAATGGCTGTTCCAGCAGACCGCCACGACCAGCGAGTCTTCCCGCACGACGGGCTGAACAGCACCCTGTCAAGGGGAACGGAGCGGCCGGGAGAGCGCGACACCCGGCCGCTTTCCGGTGTTTGCGGAGGAGTCGATCACTGGTTAGGTTGCAGAGCCGCTCTGCATTCCCAGGATTTCCCCGTCCGGCTTTCCCGGAAGCCCCCGGATTCCCCAAGGAAGATTTTCAGATGAAGCAGTCTGCCGCCAAGAAGCTCGGTGTCGCCGCTCTCGGTGCCGCTTTCGCCGCTGCCGCCGCCGGCACGGCCTCCGCCGCGCCGTCC
Organism: Streptomyces sp. NPDC002057; assembly: GCF_040296665.1. Taxonomy (NCBI): domain Bacteria; kingdom Bacillati; phylum Actinomycetota; class Actinomycetes; order Kitasatosporales; family Streptomycetaceae; genus Streptomyces; species Streptomyces sp. NPDC002057. Next base: position 33,905 of record NZ_JBEOXR010000019.1, on the reverse strand, counting down.
CTGCCGCTCGGAGCCGACGCTCTGGGCACGGTGACCCAGGCCGTCCCGCTGGGTGACGGCCTCACCGAGCTCCCCGACGGCGCCGCCGAGTCCCTCGGTGCGGGCCAGGGCGCCCTCGGCCAGGGCCTCGACCAGGGTGTGAAGACCCTCCCGGCCGCCGCCGGCCAGGCCACCCAGAGCCTCCCCCTCGACGCCGCCGCCGGCGGCCTCGGCGCCACCCCGCTCGGCGGCCTCCTCGGCGGCCTGCCGCTGGGCGCCGGCGGCCTGCCGATCGGCTGACCCGAGCCGTACGACGCTCCGACCACGCCGAAGGGGCGCGCACCCGGTCTCCCGGGCACGCGCCCCTTCGGCGTACGGCGTCGGCGTGCGCCGCCGACCGGCGGGCCGTGACTACCAGGCCGTCGTGCTCGTGCTCTTCTCCGCCGGAACGAAGATCCACAGACCCAGGTAGATCAGGAACTGCGGTCCGGGCAGCAGGCACGAGACCAGGAAGATCAGGCGCATCGTCCACGCGGAGAGGCCGAAGCGCCGGGCCAGCGCCGCGCACACTCCGCCGATCACGCGTCCGTCACGGGGGCGGGTCAGTGCGGCCATGGTGGGCTCCTTCGGAGTCGGTCCGGGAGCCGCTCCGTCGGGCTCCCGATGACTCCATACTGCTCTCGGACGGGGGTCCGGGGCGTCGGTCTACCGGGCGATCGGGACCCTGGTAATCGTCGGGGTCGCACCCTGAGACCCCTCGTCCCCCAGGAGGGCCGGACCCCGACCGCGCGCGGTCCCCGCGGCGGAGCCCGACCGCCCCGCGTCCGACCTGCGGCGCAGCCAGCTCCGCCCGGCAGGCACGAGGAGCAGATGGGCGAGCGCCACCCCCGCGGTGTTCAGAAGGACGGAGTCCACGTCCACGACCTGACCCGGCACGGCGGTCTGCAGCAGCTCCACGGCGAGCGACACCAGCGCCCCCGCGGCGGTCGTACGGGTCAGGGAGGCCCACCGGGAGACGTCGAGCCGCCCGTCGGCCATCGGCAGCAGCACCCCGAGCGGGGCGAGCAGGAGCAGGCCCTCGCCGATCAGCCGGGCCGCCTCGGCGGCGCCGAGCGCCAGATCGGCCCGCAGGCCGTTCAGCGGGACGGTGTTCGGCGCGGTCACCCAGGCCACGTCCCGTGGCCGCAGGCTGACCCAGGCGACGAGCAGCAGATGCGCGACGACGAGGACCCACCCCGCCACGCGGACGACCACGGCGGCACTGCCGCCCGAACCTTGACGCTGCACGCCCCCCAAGACGTCCCCCACGGCGGAATCGGTTCCGCCGGACCCGGCTCAGCCCGTGGGGGTGGCCGCCGGAGCGGTCACGGCCGCCGTCGGCGGGGCCGACTCCGGGCGCTCGCGCAGCTCCGTCGTGCAGCGGTAGCGCTTCGGGGCGTACGCGCCCGGGCCGCCGAGCAGCACCGTGTGCTCACCCGCGCCCGCCGAACTCGCCGCGAACGTGCAGACCAGCTGCGAGAGGGCGGTCGGCGCCAGGTCCTCCGGCTGACGGCTCAGCCGCAGCGTCCCCGCCGGATCGCCCCGGCGGCCGCCCTCCACCACCAGCGGGCCGCGCACCGCCGTCGTGAAGCCGGCCCGCGTCTCGCTCTCCGACGGCTCGGCGAGCAGCTGCGCGAGCAGCCGCGTCGCGGTGCGCACCGGGTCGCCGTCGGTCTTCTCCTCCGGCAGCGGAGACCGCCGGTCCACCGCCTCCAGCTGCGAACCGCAGACCAGGTACACCCGGACCGGCACGTCCTGCACCGGTGCCGCCGTGCCCTCCTCCGCCAGGCTGCACGGGACCCGGGACGGGGCGGCGCCCGCGTCGACGGGGACCGAGGTGGTCCTGATCCCGCAGCCGGTGACCAGCGCGGTGACCGCCGCCGCCACCAGGGCTCCCGTACCGGCCGTACGCCCGAAGGTGCGGCGCCTCACGCTTCCTCCACCTCGCCCTGGCTGCTGCGGGTCTGCACCTCGCGGGTGATCCCCGAGGCGTCCAGGGGCAGTCGCAGCACGAACACCGCGCCGTCCACCGTCCCGTCCTCGCCGACCGAGTTGGAGGCGGTGATCGAACCGCCGTGGATCAGCGCGTTCTCCATGGCGATCGACAGGCCGAGCCCGCTGCCCTCGGACCGCGGCCGGGAGGCGCTCGCCTTGTAGAAGCGGTCGAAGACGTGCGGCAGCACCTCCTCGGGGATGCCGGGGCCGTGGTCGCGGACCGCGATGACCAGCTCCTCGTCCTCGGTGCGCACCGAGACCCGTACCGGCGAACCGCCGTGCTTCAGCGCGTTCCCGATCAGGTTCGCCAGGATCACGTCGAGGCGCCGCGGGTCGAGCGGCGCCACGATCCCGCGCTCGGCGTCCAGGTCGACCGCGTCCAGCCACGCGCGCGCGTCGATGCACGCGGTGATCTGGTCGGCGATGTCCACCTCGTCGAGGACGAGCCGGGCGGTGCCCGCGTCGAAGCGGGTCACCTCCATCAGGTTCTCCACCAGGTCGTTGAGGCGCCGGGTCTCGCTCACCACCAGCGCCACCGCCGGGGCGATCATCGGGTCCAGGGTGTCCTGTTCGTCCTCGAGGACCTCCGTGACGGCCGTCAGCGCGGTCAACGGGGTGCGCAGCTCGTGCGACATGTCGGCCACGAAGCGCCGGGAGGACTCCTCCCGGGCGCTCATGTCCGCGACCTTCTTCTGCAGGGACTCGGCCGCCCCGTTGAACGTGCGGGTCAGATCCGCCAGTTCGTCGGCGCCGGTGACCCGCAGCCGGGTGTCGAGCTTGCCCTCGCCGAGCTGCCGGGCCGCCTCGCCGAGCCGGTGCACGGGACGCAGCACGGTCGTCGCCGCGACCTGCGCGAGCAGCACCGAACCGGCCACCGCGAGCGCGGTGGCGATCCCGAGGGACCAGGCCAGCGAGTTCAGGTCGGCCTTCTCCGCGGCCAGCGACTTGAACATGTAACCGGCGGGCCCGCCGCCGTCGATCCGCGTCCCGCCGACCAGGTACGGCGTCCCGTTCCGCTCCGTACGCTGCCAGAACAGGTGGTACGGGTACGGATTGCCCTCCGTCACCGGCCGCTTGGTGTCCACCGCGTCCCGCAGCGAACGCGGCACGTCGGCCAGGGTGAAGTCGTCCGGGTCCGAGGCGCCGACGATCGGCTTGCCCGCGTCCCGCTCACCGAGCAGCAGCACCTGGTAGTTGGCGCTGCCCGTCGCCATCTGCTCGGCGGTCCGCCGCAGATCGTCCTGGGTGGGCCGCAGCGGCAGCGTCGCCGCCCGGTTCTGCATCTCCTGCCGGAAGTCGTTGAGCGCCCCGTCCTGGGTACGGGTCAGCACCGCCTCCCGGTTCAGCCAGTACGCGATGCCGGAGGCCGCCACGGCGGCGGTCAGCGCGACCAGGGCGAAGACGACGACAAGGCGCAGCCGCAGGCTCGAAAGACGCAGCCGCGTGAGGATTCCCTTGCTCACGCAGGGACGTCCAGCCGGTATCCGACCCCGCGCACGGTACGGATGAGCGTCGGCGAGGACGGCACGTCCTCCACCTTGGCGCGCAGCCGCTGCACACAGGCGTCGACGAGCCGCGAGTCGCCCAGGTAGTCGTGCTCCCACACGAGCCGCAGCAACTGCTGCCGGGAGAGCGCCTGTCCGGGCCGCCGGCTCAGCTCCAGGAGCAGCCGCAGCTCGGTCGGGGTGAGCTGGAGGTCCTCGCCGTTCTTGGTGACCGTCATCGCCGACCGGTCGATCACCAGCGAGCCGTACGTCGCCGAATCCGTCGACTCCCGCTCGCCGCGCCGCAGTACGGCCCGGATGCGGGCGTCGAGCACACGGCCCTGCACCGGCTTGACGACATAGTCGTCGGCACCGGACTCCAGGCCCACGACCACGTCGATGTCGTCGCTGCGCGCGGTCAGCAGGATGATCGGCAACTGATCCGTGCGGCGGATGCGCCGACAGACCTCGAAGCCGTCGATGCCGGGCAGCATGACGTCGAGCACGACCAGGTCCGGCCGCTGCTCGCGCAGCAGCTGGAGGCCGTCCTCACCGGTCGCGGCGGTGGCCACCCGGTGGCCCTGCCGGGACAGGGACAGCTCAAGGGCCGTACGGATGGCGTCGTCGTCCTCGATCAGCAACAGAAAAGGCACGGGCGCCATTCTGTCGCATGGGGCCGTCCGAGTTCGACCGCTGGGAGGCGCGCTTCTCCCGGGACCCCTGTGACACGCCTGTGACAGTCGGCGGACAACGCCATGAAGTCCGGTGGGCAAGCTTCTTGGCAACGGACCGAAACACACTCCAACCGACGGGGGGCGCGAGATGAACGCACTGCACAGCACCACCTCAAGCGCAGTAGTCACGCGTCTCCACGACGTCGTACGGAGCACGGAGAAGTCCGGCGCGGTGAACGGGCGGGGGTGCGTTCGCAGCGTCGGGCGTCAGCGCAAGGCGCCGTACATGGTCGCCATTGCTGACGGGGGAGCGGCGTACGGGGAGGTCACGGGGGAGCGCAACTGCTCGGAAGCCGAGTTCACGGCTTACGTCCAGGAGCGTCGTGCCTCCCTGTACGCCACCGCCTACCACCTCACCGGTGACCGTTTCGAGGCCGAGGACCTGCTCCAGAGCGCGCTGTTCTCCACGTACCGCGCCTGGGAGCGGATCAGTGACAAGGCCGCGGTCGGCGGATACCTCCGCCGCACCATGACCAACCTGCACATCAGCGCCTGGCGCCGGCGCAAGCTCAACGAGTACCCGACCGAGGAGCTCCCGGAGACGGTGGGCGAGACGGACGCGATGCGCGGCACGGAGCTGCGCGCGGTGCTGTGGCAGGCCCTCGCCCGGCTGCCCGAGCTCCAGCGGACCATGCTGGTGCTGCGCTACTACGAGGGCCGGACCGATCCGGAGATCGCGGAGATCCTGGACATCAGTGTCGGCACGGTGAAGTCGAGCATCTGGCGGTCGCTGCGGCGACTGCGCGAGGACGAGGTGCTCAGCTTCGGACGTGACGAGGAGGAGTCCTTCGGCGAGCTGGTGGCCTGAAGGTCGGGGGGAACGGGGGAAAGACCCCACGGGGGCCACGGGGGAACGCGGCTCACGGGGGAAGGACCCACGGGGGCCACGGGGGAACGCGGCTCACGGGGGAGCACGGGGGTACGGGGGAAAACGGCGCGGGTCGCACAAGCCGGGGGGCTTGTACGACCCGCGTCGTCTGTGTCTCAGCGCGCCGCCGGGGTGCGGTGGCGGCCCGCCGCCGCGGCGGCCAGGCGGCCCAGGGCCTCCGGCTTGGCACAGGGGTGGGCGCCCAGCTCCGCCTGACGGGCGACGATCGCCCGCTCGGCGCGCATCAGGCGCCAGCCGCGGCGCAGCAGGAACGGCACCGACTTGCGGCCCTCGCGGAGGTCGCGGGCGAGCCGACGGCGGAAGGTCGTCGACGGGCGGCCGCGCAGACAGAGCGCGTCGGCGAGGACGTCCAGCTCACGGCAGCGGCTCACGATCTCGGCCGCGAAGATACCCTCCGCCACGAAGAGCGGCGTCCGCCCGATGTCGAGCCGCTCACGGTCCACCCGCGAGCTGGTGGCGATGTCGTAGACGGGGACGTCGGTGCGTCCCGTACGGCAGAGCTCGACGACGGCGGCGACGGCGGCGTCCGCGTCCCAGGACAGCGGGGAGTCCCAGTCGATGTCCGCACTGCCCTCCACGAGCGGGAGGGACGGATCGCCCGCCTCCTTGTAGAAGTCGTCGAGGCGCAGGACCGGGAGGCCGGCGACGGCGGCGAGGGACGACTTGCCGGAGCCGGAGGGGCCCGCGAGCAGGACGACACGGGTCGGGATCGGTAGGGAACTCACGGGACACCAGTGTGAACCATTCCCCCGTGCAGGGGACCCCCGAGGAAGGCCGTTGGTATCGAGCATCACACCTCAACTACTGTCGGTGTCCGCTCGATCACCCCTCGGAAGGAACCTCATGGCGCGTCACGCAGAACCCCGGACCCCCCGTCGCGGTGCCCTGCTCAAGGCCGGGCTCACGGTCACGGCGGCGGGCGCGGCGATGCTCGGCGCGGGGGCCGCGGCCCAGGCCGCCGCCCCGGTGCCGCTCCCCGTCGACTCGCTGACCAGGACCGACGCGGGCGCGGCCGGGGCGGGTGCGCTGTCGGGCGTCACCCACGGCCTGGGCCCGCTGACCCGGCTCCAGCTCGACCCGCTGGCCAACACCGGCGTCGACCCCCTCGACAACGGACTCGGCACCCAGATCTCCGACTTCAAGCCGGTGGGCACGAACCTGGTGACCGACCACCTCACCCAGGGCGGGGCGGTGGCCGATCTTCCGGTGGTGGGGCCGCTGACCCAGGGACTGCTCCCGTAGCTCCGGCCGAAGGGGGCCGGAGACTCAGCGCCTTCCCCGCCGCAGCCAGCCCTGCGCCCTGCGGGGCTCCGGCAGCTTCACCGGGCCGTCGTCGTCCGTCCGCCCGCTGTGGGGCTGCAGCCGCTTCAGGCGCGCGCGCCACGGGCCGTCGGCCAACTCCAGCTGGACGAGGAGCGGACCCTCGGGCAGCGGCACGGTCTCCCGGTGTCTGCCGACCTCGTTGACGAGGGCCGGCCCCGGCTCCGGCAGGGTGGCGGGGTCGTCGTGCTCCGTCAGGTCGAGGACCTGGACGATGAAGTTCTCCTTGCCGCGGTAGTGGAAGGCGATGTCGGCCACCCCTCCGGTGTGCAGCAGGACGTCCGGGCCCCGGCCCTCCAGGGTGTCCTCCGTGAGGTGCCGGGCCGCCGACAGCGGCAGGATCCGCATCCGCCAGGGCCGGTCCGCCTGCAGCTTCAGCCGCAGCCGCCCGTTGCCGGGGACCGTGGTGAGCAGGCGGCCCTGGAAGTCGTCCTCTCCGCTGTTGACGAGGTAGTGGCCCTCCTTGTTGCGGTGGTCGAGGGGCCACAGGCCGGTGTATCCGTCCCTCTCGACGGCGAGTTCGACCAGGACCGGGCCCGGCGGGAGGTCCTCGACGGTGATGACCTCGTTGTGCCGGCCGCTGAGCGTGTGCGGCTCGAAGACGGTCCCGAACGTCCGGTCCGTCGGACGCGGCTCCGGCACGGACGGCGGAGCCGCCACCGCGGGTGCGGGTGCGGGCGGCGGCGCGAAGCCCGGGGCGGCGACCGCGGGCGGGGCCGTGACCGGGGCGGGCGGGGGCTCCTCCGCCACGTCCACGCCGTGGTCCACGGCCAGGCCTTCGAGGCCGTCCAGGTAACCCTGGCCCACCGCGCGGAACTTCCAGCCCCCCGACCGCCGGTACAGCTCCGCGAGGACCATCGCCGTCTCGCCGCCCGCGTCGGTCACGTCGTACCGCACGACCGCCGTGCCGTCCGGCGCGAACACCTCCACGGACAGCCCGTCGACGTCCCGCAGCGCGCCGTTCTCCGTCGACGTGACGACGAGGACGCGGGAGATCCCCTCCTCGACCGCGGTGAGGCCGGCCTCCAGCCACACCGTGCCGTCCTCGCCTGCGGTGAGCCGCACGGCGCCCGACGGATGGACGGGGGCGCCGTGGAACACGATGTCCCCGTCCCCCCGGACCCTGCCCCGCTCCGTCAGCAGCAGTGCGGCGACGTCGACACCGTTCCGTACGGCGACGCGCAGCGGCACCGTCGGGACGAAGGTGTTGTCCCCCTTGACCAGCCCCCTCATGACGTACCGACCCGTCCCTTCATGTCCCCTCCGCGATCGATCATCTCTGGATCTTGCGGCGGATCGGCCCGGGGTGCAAGGGCCGGCCCCGGGGGATCCGGCCGGCCGGGAACGCGGAACGGCCCCCCGGGCGCGTGCGCCTGAGGGGCCGTCGGATGGTTCCGGACTAGTACGCGGAGCCGCTCGCGCCCAGCGAACCCGTCGGGTGCCAGACCGTCTTCGTCTCCAGGAACGCCGTCATGCGGTCCGTGCCCGGGGACTCCGCGAAGTCCTCCGCGCGCGGGCGCAGGACGCGCTTCAGGTTGTCCGCCGCCGCGATCTCCAGGTCGCGGGCGAGGTCGCCCCCGGTCGCGCCCGTCAGGTCGATCCCGTTGACGTCCTGGTGGGCCGCCAGGTGCGGGCCCATCTCGGAGGCCTTGCCGGAGAGGATGTTCACGACACCGCCCGGCAGGTCCGAGGTGGCGAGCACCTCGCCCAGGGAGAGGGCCGGCAGCGGGAACCGCTCGCTCGCGATCACGACGGCCGTGTTGCCCGTCGCGATCACCGGGGCGATCACCGAGACCAGACCCAGGAAGGACGACTCCTGGGGGGCGACGACGGTGACGACGCCCGTGGGCTCGGGGGAGGAGAGGTTGAAGTACGGGCCGGCGACCGGGTTGGCGCCGCCCACGACCTGGGCGATCTTGTCCGTCCAGCCCGCGTACCAGACCCAGCGGTCGATCGCCGCGTCGACGACGGCGGCCGCCTTCGACTTCGACAGGCCCTCCGCCTCCGCGACCTCGCGGACGAACTGCTCCCGGCGCCCCTCCAGCATCTCGGCGACGCGGTAGAGGATCTGGCCGCGGTTGTACGCGGTCGCGCCCGCCCAGCCGCCGAAGGCCTTGCGGGCGGCGACGACCGCGTCACGGGCGTCCTTGCGGGAGGAGAGCGGCGCGTTCGCCAGCCACTTGCCCTTGGAGTCCGTCACCTCGTACACCCGGCCGCTCTCGGAGCGGGGGAACTTGCCCCCGACGTACAGCTTGTAGGTCTTGAAGACGCTCAGCCGCGTCGCCGACTCAGACATCGAGGTAGGCCTCCAGACCGTGACGGCCGCCCTCGCGGCCGAAGCCCGACTCCTTGTATCCGCCGAACGGCGAGGTCGGGTCGAACTTGTTGAACGTGTTGGCCCAGACGACACCGGCGCGGAGCTTGCTCGCGACCGCGAGGATGCGGGAGCCCTTCTCCGACCAGATGCCGGCCGACAGGCCGTACTGGCTGTTGTTGGCCTTCGCGACCGCCTCGTCGGGCGTGCGGAAGGTCAGCACCGACAGGACCGGGCCGAAGATCTCGTCGCGGGCGACCGTGTGCGCCTGCGTGACGTTGGTGAAGAGCGTCGGGGCGAACCAGTAACCGGCCGACGGGATGTCGCAGGCGGCGGTCCAGCGCTCGGCGCCCTCCGCCTCTCCCTGGTCCACCAGCGAGGTGATCCGGGCCAGCTGCTCCGAGGAGTTGATGGCACCGATGTCGGTGTTCTTGTCCAGCGGGTCGCCGAGGCGCAGGGTGTTCAGACGGCGCTTCAGCGAGTCGAGCAGCTCGTCGTGGATCGACTCCTGGACGAGGAGGCGCGAACCCGCGCAGCAGACCTGGCCCTGGTTGAAGAAGATGCCGTTGACGATGCCCTCGACGGCCTGGTCGATCGGCGCGTCGTCGAAGACGATGTTCGCGCCCTTGCCGCCCAGCTCCAGGGTGACCTTCTTCTCCGTACCGGCGACGGAACGCGCGATGGCCTTGCCGACGGCGGTCGAGCCGGTGAAGGCGACCTTGTTCACGTCCGGGTGCGCGACGATCGCCGCGCCGGTCTCCCCGTACCCGGGAAGGATGTTGACGACGCCCTTCGGCAGCCCGGCCTGGCGGCAGATGTCCGCGAAGAACAGGGCGGTGAGCGGGGTCGTCTCGGCCGGCTTCAGGACGACCGTGTTGCCGGTCGCGAGCGCCGGGGCGATCTTCCACGCCAGCATCAGCAGCGGGAAGTTCCACGGGATGACCTGACCGGCCACGCCCAGCGGCCTCGGGTTCGCCCCGTAGCCCGCGTGGTCGAGCTTGTCGGCCCAGCCCGCGTAGTAGAAGAAGTGCGCGGCGACCAGCGGGAGGTCCGCGTCGCGGGTCTCCTTGATCGGCTTGCCGTTGTCCAGGGTCTCCAGGACGGCCAGCTCACGGCTGCGCTCCTGGATGATCCGGGCGATCCGGAAGAGGTACTTGGCGCGCTCGGAGCCGGGCAGCGCCGACCACTTCTCGAAGGCCTTCCGCGCCGCCTTCACCGCACGGTCGACGTCCTCGGCGCCCGCCTGGGCGATCTCGGACAGGACCTCCTCGGTGGAGGGGGAGACGGTCTTGAAGACCTTGCCGTCGGCCGCCTCGACGAACTCGCCGTCGATGAAGAGGCCGTAGTTGGGGGCGATGTCGACGACGGACCGGGACTCGGGCGCCGGTGCGTACTCGAATGCAGATGCCATGTTGATCAGTCCACCGTCACGTAATCGGGGCCGGAGTAACGGCCGGTCGCCAGCTTCTGGCGCTGCATCAGCAGGTCGTTGAGCAGGCTGGAGGCGCCGAAGCGGAACCAGTGGTTGTCCAGCCAGTCCTCACCCGCGGTCTCGTTGACGAGAACCAGGAACTTGATCGCTTCCTTGGTGTTGCGGATGCCGCCGGCCGGCTTCACGCCGATCTGCACGCCGGTCTGGGCGCGGAAGTCGCGCACCGCCTCCAGCATGAGCAGGGTGTTGGCCGGGGTGGCGTTGACCGCGACCTTGCCGGTCGAGGTCTTGATGAAGTCCGCGCCGGCCATCATGCCGAGCCAGGAGGCGCGGCGGATGTTGTCGTACGTGGACAGCTCGCCGGTCTCGAAGATCACCTTCAGGCGGGCGCGGTCGCCGCACTCCGCCTTGATCGCGGCGATCTGCTCGAAGACCTGGAGGTAGTGGCCGGCGAGGAAGGCGCCACGGTCGATGACCATGTCGATCTCGTCGGCGCCCGCGGCGATGGCGTCCGCCGTGTCGGCGAGCTTCACGGGGAGCGCGGCGCGTCCGGCCGGGAAGGCGGTGGCGACCGAGGCGACCTTGACGTCGGAGCCCGCGAGGGCGGCCTTGGCGGTGGCCACCATGTCGGGGTAGACGCAGACGGCGGCGGTCGTCGGGGTCGTGCGGTCGGTCGGATCGGGACGGACGGCCTTGGCGGCGAGCGCCCGGACCTTGCCCGGGGTGTCCGCGCCTTCGAGCGTCGTCAGGTCGATCATGGAAATGGCCAGGTCGATGGCGTACGCCTTGGACGTGGTCTTGATCGAGCGGGTACCGAGGGCCGCGGCGCGCGCCTCCAGGCCTACGGCGTCGACGCCGGGCAGCCCGTGGAGGAAGCGGCGCAGCGCACCGTCGGACGCGGTCACGTCGGCGAATGCGGATGCTGCGGATGCAGTGGTGGGCATGGTCACCAGTCGAGCATATCTACGCGCGTAGCGACCTGTACAGGGGACGTGCTTCGCAGAGCCCGAGGTCACAGGCGGGCGGTCGGCGTGGTGCCCCGGGGCCGGGCCGCCGTGACGGGGTCGGTGACCCCTGTCACAGGCCCGTGACATGGAGTGGACAACTCCCGAATACAAGATCAATAGATTTCTTCTTGCAGCCAGCCAGACCTCACCGGAACCAGTCGGACCGAGTAAAAGCGGCATGCGACTCTCCCATCCGCCTGCCTGAATTCCAGGAGTCGTTATGCGCACCGCCCTTCGCACCGCCATCGCCACCGTCCTCGTCGCGGGTGCCGCGATCACCACCCCGGCCCTCGCCGCCGGAGCCGCCTTCGCGGCCGACGGCCCGGTCGCCGCGCCGGCCGCCGTCACCCCGGCGGAAGCGAAGCCGGCCGCCGAGAAGGCGGGCGAGACCAAGCCGGCCGGTGAGAAGGCGGGCGAGGCCAAGCCGGCCGGCGAGAAGGCCGCGGGCGCGAAGGGCGAGAGCGGTACCGCCGACGCCGCGAAGGGCACCCTCGTCCGGACCGAGACCCTCCTGACCGGCACCGTCGCCAAGATCTACAAGATCAACGCGCTGCACCACCGCGCCGAGCTCTTCTACGGCACCAACCCGGTCGGCGTCCTCGACGCCAACACCCGCCCGGTGGCCGGCAACGACAACGGCGAGTTCTTCGTCCTCTTCCCGGACGGCCGCTCCCTCAACTGGGACCGCAGCTACGTCCCCGGCGCCGCCCCCGGCCTCTACGAGCTCGCCGACGGCACCCGCCTGGAGCTCGGCAAGAAGGGCGACCGCTACGGCCTCCAGCTCGTCGAGAACGGCAAGGGCCGCGGCTTCACCTACCTCAACGGCTTCCGTCAGGTCTGGGTCTACGGCAAGGCCGTCGTCGTCCTGGAGAGCGACGGCGGGTTCGCCGCGTACATCCAGGGCGGTGCGAAGCAGGCCGCGCCGCGCCTGGTCGACAACCCGGCGCCGGTCCCGGCGCCCACCACCGGGCCCGTCGTCACCATCGGCGAGTGCGCCGTCCGGCAGGACATCCCGTCCGTCTTCGCGCTGCTGACCGTGACGCTCACCAACGACCTGGAGAAGGGCCCGAAGGCCGTCCTCAAGGACGAGGCCGGAAAGCCCATCGTCACCCTCGACCGCGCCCACGCCGCCGACCTGGGCATGGGCCTCACGATCAAGGGCGCGAACACCACCACCCCGCAGCTCGGCCAGCGCACCCAGGGCGGCGACACCCCGTACCGCTGGACCGCCTTCCCCAAGCTCCCCAAGGGCTGCGAGAAGGGCACCGCCACGCCCACCCCGGCGCCGTCGACCACCACCCCGGCCCCGGCGGGCAACACCGGCACCACCACCAACAACGCCGGGCAGACCTCCGTCGTCCCGAAGGGCGGCGTCGCGGCCGGCGCCGAGACCGGTGCCGGGAGCGACTCCACCGCGCTCGTCGCGGCCGGTGCCGGCGCCGCCTCGCTCGCCGCCGCGGGCCTCGGCTTCGTCGTCCTGCGCCGCCGGGCCGCCGCCCGCGTCTGACCCCCGTCGCGGCCCGACCGGGCACCCTGACGTCCGTCCGGGCCGCGACGGGCCCCGCGCCCCGCGCGCGGGGGCCTTCGCTCCATCCGCTCCACCCGCTCCTCGCCCCTGACCCGAGCGGTGCGCAGGAGGCCTTCACCCCAACCCGCACGATCCGCACCACCCGCACCACCCGCTCCTCGACCCTGACCCGAGCAGGAGCACATCCACCCCAGGCCGGCCGTCGCACCCACGCGGCGGCCGGCCACACCCCGTCCGGAGCCGTCCCGTGAACCGCCGCCCCGCCCGTACCCGTACCGTCTCCGTCGCCCTCGCGGTGGTCCTCGCCGCGCTCACCGGGTGCTCCGCCGGGGCCGGGCCCGCCGCCACCCCGCCCGCCCGCGTCGGCGAGACCGCCGTGCCCGCGCCGACCGCGAGCGGCGCCCCCGTGAAGGCGCTCGGCCGGTCCCTGCCCGTCCGGGTCCAGCTGCCCGCCGCCGGGGTCGACACCGCGCCCACCGGACCCGTCCTGGAGCTCGGGCTCGCCGCCGACGGCACCGTCGAGGTCCCCTCGGTCGCCGACGCCGACCGCATCGGCTGGTACGACAAGGGCGTCACGCCCGGGCAGACCGGCCCCGCCGTCCTCATCGGGCACTTCGACACCGTCCGCGGCCCCGCCGTCCTGAAGAACGTCTCCCGCGTCCGGACCGGCGACGAGATCACCGTGACCCGGGCCGACGGCACCACCGCGGTCTTCCGGGTCCGGGAGCTGGAGCAGGTCGACAAGGACACCTTCCCGACGGCCAAGGTGTACGGCGACACCGAGCGCCCCGAGCTGCGCCTCATCACCTGTGGCGGCGAGCTGGTCGACGGCCACCGTCCCGACAACATCATTCTGTACGCGGATCTCGTGGCCACGCGGGCCGCCTGAGGTCCCACGGGCCCCCTGAGGCACAATCGGCGGCATGACGACCCCCGAGCCGACCCCCGAGCCCAGCCACGAGCCGAGCCCCGGGTCGACCCCCGAGCAGCCGTCCGCGGAGCAGCCGTCCCCCGACCGTGCCTTCCGGTCGGTCCTCGGGATCGCGAGCGGGGTGTTCCTGCTGGGCCTCGCGGCCCTGTTCGCCGGTGACGTGATGCTCCGCGGCGAGGGCCGGTCGCCCTGGCTCGCGCTCGCGGGCCTGGTCCTGGCCGTCCCGCTGATCGTCGCCTTCACGATCCGGCCCGCGGTGTACGCCAACGACGACCGGCTCAAGATCCGCAACCCGTTCCGGTCGATCACGCTGCCCTGGGCGACCGTCGCCGACTTCCGCGCCGGCTACTCCAGCGAGGTCTTCACCCAGGACGGCGAGAAGTACCAGCTGTGGGCCGTCCCCGTCTCGCTGCGCCAGCGCAAGAAGGCCGCCCGCAGCGCCGCCCGCGCCGCCCAGGGCGAGGCGCGCGGCCGTACCCCGGCGACCTCGGGCGCGCGGGGCTCCTCGTCCTCCTCCGGTGTGGCGTTCGCCGACCAGACCCTCTCGGACCTGCGAGAACTCCTCGCGAGCCGTGCCGCGGCCCCGGGGTCGCAGGGAGCGGCGAAGGTGCGCTGGGCGTACGAGATCGTCGGCCCCGCGGTGGCCGGGCTGCTGCTCCTGGTGGTCCTGGCGGCGACGGGCTGACCGGTCCCGCCTGCCGGGCTCGCGAACGGGACAGCCTGGCTCGTTCCGACGGGGTCGCTCCGGGTGCCGGTGTCCAAGGGGCAACCTCCTGGTGAAGCGTGCAACCTCGGAGATGGTTTAGCGCCCAACTGTCACGCCCGTCTCAATAGATTGCCCCTGCCGAGACTGTGGGGGTGGGGGCGATGGCCAAGGACACCGGTGTGTCCGGAACGCGCTGTCTGGTCGACATGGGGGCCGACGGACGGTACGGGTGGCGACTCGTCGCCCAGAACGGAAGGGTCGTCGCGCGGTCGGGGGGCTGCTACGACGACCACGCCGGGTGCAGGGACGCCTTCGCGGCCCTCTGCACCGGGTACGCGGAGATGGCCGGAGGAGTGCAGCACACCGCCGGCGGCAACGGCTGGGTATGGCTGCTCCGGGACCCCGAGGGCCGCACCGCCGCGCTCTCCGGCCGCTCCTACGAGCGGCACTCCACCTGTCGCACCGCCTATGCGCGCTTCCGCGCCCTGCTCGCCGAGGAAGGGCCCAGATGGGCCTCAACAGCCTTACGGTGAACGGAAGTTGCCCCGCGCACGCCCCTCGTTCACATCGAGTGGAACACCTGTCCACCGGGCCGGACTTACGTCCTTCCCGTGACGACCGAGACCCTTGACCCGCCGCCCGGTCCGCCGCCCGGCGGACCACCACCCGGCTCACCGGCGGACACCCCGCCCGACACACCGAGGCGGCTCCACGCCGACCCCGGCCTTCCCGACCGGGTCTTCCGCGCCGTCGCCCGCACCGGCGGCGGCCTCGTCCTCGCGGTCATGCTCCTCGTCGGCGGCTTCCTGCTCCTCCGCGCCTGGCAGGCGCTCGACCGCGCCGGGCTCTCCTTCCTCACCACCGAGGCCTGGGAGCCGGACGCCGGACGCTTCGGGATCGCGGCCGTCCTCCTCGGCACCGTCCTCATCGCCCTCGTCGCGATCGTGGTGGCCGTCCCGCTCGCCACCGGGGCCGCCCTCTACATCTCCGAGTACGCCCCGCCCCGGCTGCGCCGCACCCTGATCTCCACCGTCGACCTGATGGCCGCCGTGCCCTCCGTCGTCTACGGCCTGTGGGGCGTCTTCTGGCTGGAGGAGTCGATCCTCCCGATCGCCCGCTGGATCGCCACCTACCTGGGCTGGATCCCGTTCCTCCGCGTCGACGGCGCCGACCCCGACGACCCGCTGGCCCCGCCGACCGTCTACACCTCGTCCACCTTCGTCGCCGGTCTCGTCGTCGCGATGATGGTCGCGCCGATCATCTGCTCGATCATGCGCGAGGTCTTCTCCCAGGCCCCCGCCGGCGAACGCGAGGGCGCGTACGCGCTCGGCGCCACCCGCTGGGGCATGATCCGCAGCGTCGTCCTGCCCTTCGGCAAGGGCGGCATGATCGGCGGCACCATGCTCGGCCTCGGCCGCGCCCTCGGCGAGACCATCGCCGTCTACATGGTCATCTCGCAGGTCTTCACCATCCAGTGGCACGTCCTGCAGACCGGCACCAGCTCGGTGTCCTCCCTGATCGCCCTGCGCTACGGCGAAGCCACGCCCTTCGGCATGTCCGCCCTCATGGCGGCGGGCTTCGCCCTCTTCGTCATGACCCTGATCGTCAACTTCGCCGCCTCGTCCATCGTCGCCCGCAGCCGCTCCGGCGCCACCAGCGACGCCTGAGACCACGCTTTCCAAGGGGGACCCGAACCCGATGACCATCGCACCGGAGCGGCCCGTACGGCGACCGCCCGCCGGGCAGGCCCCGCCGCCCGGACCGGAACGCCGCCGCACCACCGGCACCCTGCGCGCCTCCGACGTGTACGCCGTGCTCGGCGCCGCCGTCGCCTCGCTCGCCCTCACCTGGCTGCTCTTCGCCCGCCTGCTGCCCTTCAGCGGCGCCGTCGGCTTCGTGATCGTCGCGTACGTCCTCTTCCTCGGGCTCTACGCGCTGCTCGTCTCCTTCGACGAGGACGGGCCCGCCGTGCGGGACCGGATCGCCGGGGTCGTCGTGCGCACCCTCGGGCTGCTGCTCCTCGCCGTCCTCGTCTTCGTCGTCGCCTTCACGCTCTGGGAGGGCCGTGAGGCCCTGGTCCACCTCAACTTCTTCACCGAGGACATGAGCCTCGCGGGGCCCCTCGAACCGCTCGACGTCGGCGGCATCCTGCACGCCGTCGTCGGCACCCTCGAACAGGTCGGCATCGCGCTCGCGCTCACCGTGCCCACCGGCATCGTCTGCGCCGTCTTCCTCAACGAGGTGCCGGGACCCTTCGCCCGCCTCGTCCGGACCGTCGTCGAGGCGATGACCGCGCTGCCCTCGATCGTCGCGGGACTCTTCATCTACGCGACCGTCATCCTGGCCCTGGGCACCGAGCGTTCCGGGCTCGCCGCCTCGCTCGCCCTCTCCGTGATGATGCTGCCGATCATCATCCGCGCCGCCGACGTCGTCATCCGGCTCGTCCCCGGGACGCTGCGGGAGGCCTCGTACGCCATGGGGTCCTCGCGCTGGCGCACGGTCTGGCACGTCGTCCTGCCGACCGCCCGCTCGGGGCTGACCACGGCCGTGATCCTCGGCACCGCGCGCGGGGTGGGGGAGACCTCGCCCGTCCTGCTCACCGCCGGGTTCACCGCCGAACTCAACGCCCTGCCGACCTCCGGCGCCCAGGTCTCCCTGCCGCTCGCCACCTTCGAGCTCGTCAAGTCGCCCGAACCGAACATGATCGCCCGCGGCTTCGGCACCGCCGCCGTCCTCATGCTGCTCGTCCTGCTCCTCTTCGTCCTCGCCCGGATCGCCGGCGGGCGCGGCCCCGGACAGCTGACGAAGCGCCAGGAGCGCCGCCGCGCCCTGGCGTCCGAGCGTGACGCCGCCCGCCAGAGCGCCGTCCGGCGGCATCCCGCCCGGTCGGCGGCGGCTCCGGACCGATCCGTACCTCCTAGGAGCACGTCGTGAGACCCGTGTCCGTCACCCGCACCCTGCTGGGCCTCGCCGCCGCCCTGTGCGCGCTGCTCGCCCTCCTCCTCACGCCGCCCGCCGCGCAGGCCGCCGGCTACACCAAGATCACCGGCTCCGGTTCGACCTGGAGCTCCAACGCCGTCGAGCAGTGGCGGCGCAACATCGGCGCCAACGTCGGACTCACCGTCAACTTCAACGCCAACGGCTCCTCCCAGGGCCGCGAGCAGTTCAAGAACGGCACCGTCGACTTCGCCGTCTCCGAGATCCCGTACGGCCTCAAGGACGGCAACGCCACCGACGTACCGCCGCGCCGCGGCTACGCGTACATGCCGATCGTCGCGGGCGGCACCGCCTTCATGTACAACCTGCGGATCAGCGGCCGCCAGGTCACCAACCTGCGCCTCTCCGGACCCGTCCTCGCGAAGATCTTCACCGGGCAGCTGACCATGTGGAACGCGCCCGAGATCAAGGCCGACAACCCGGGCCTGACCCTCCCCGCGCGCCGCATCGTCCCCGTCGTGCGCTCCGACGGCTCCGGAACGACCGCCCAGTTCACCACCTGGCTCGCCAAGGAGCACGGCTCCGTCTGGAACGACTACTGCCGCCGCGCGGGCCGCCAGACGCCCTGCGGCATGACCTCGTACTTCCCGATCGTGCCCGGCACCACCAGCGTCGCCAAGTCCGGCTCGCTCGGCGTCTCCGCGCACGTCCGCCAGCCGCAGGGCGAGGGCGCCATCACCTACGTCGAGTACTCGTACGCGGTCAACGCCCACTTCCCGGTCGTCAAGGTCCTCAACTCCGCCGGGTACTACGTCGAACCGACCGCAGCCGGCGTCGCCGTCGCCCTGCTCCGGGCTCGCATCAACGACGACAGGAACTCGACCGACTACCTCACCCAGATCCTCGACGGGGTCTACCGCTCCACCGACCGGCGCGGCTACCCGCTCTCCAGCTACAGCTACATGGTCGTCCCCACCACCGCGACCGCCCCGCACACCACCGAGAAGGGCCGCTCGCTCGGCACCTTCGCCCGCTACTTCCTCTGCGAGGGCCAGCAGCAGGCCGAGGAGCTCGGCTACTCGCCGCTGCCGAAGAACCTCGTCCAGGCGGGCTTCGACCAGGTCAGACGGATCCCCGGCGCGCCCACCGGCGCCGTCGACCTGTCCGACTGCCGCAACCCCACCTTCTCGGCCGACGGCACCAACACCCTCGCCAAGAACGCCCCGATGCCCAAGGAGTGCGACAGGCGGGGCGCGACCCAGTGCGCCGACGGCACCGGCGGCGCGCGCGGCACGACCACCCCGGTGAACAACGGCGGCGCCGCCTCGGGCGGCTCCACCGGCACCGACGGCGGCACCGACGGATCCGGGTCCACCACCGGCGGCGCCAACGGCACGGGAAGCACCGGCGGTTCCGGTGGCGGCGGTACGGGCGGGGCCACCGGCTCCGGCTCCGGGGGCGGCTCCACCGGCGGAGGCGCCACCAACGGGACCACCGGCGGTACGGCCTCCGGCGGCGCGGCCGCCACCGGCGGAGCCGCGACCGGCGGCGGGGCCGTCGACCCCGACACCGGCGAGGCGCTCACCGGGGACGCGGGCGGCGGCAACGGCTCCGGCCAGGGCGGCCAGGACGGCGGCGCCGGCATCGTCGGCACCCCCGTCACCCTCGCCGCCGACACCGGCGGCAGCCTCCGCGGCCTCCTCATGGCGCTCTCCGCCGTCCTGCTCCTCGCCACCGTCGTCGGCCCACCGCTCGTCGGGCGCGCCCTCGCGGCCCGCGCCGAACGCCAGGGAGGCGGACGATGAGGCCGCTGTCCACCCGACGGGCCGGAGTCGGGGCGCTCCTCGCCGCCGTCCTGCTCGCCCTCGTTCCGCTGCCGCAGGCCACCCCGGCGGCCGCCGCGACCGACCCCGCCGAGAACTCGGCGCTGACCAAGCGCGGCACCAGGGGCCCCCACGACGACTTCTCGGGGCTCGAGGTCACCGTCCACCAGACCAGGAACCTGCGGGCCCAGGGCCTCAGGGTGACCTGGAAGGGCGGCAGACCGACCCAGGGCCGGAACACCGACTACCTCCAGATCATGCAGTGCTGGGGCGACGACCCGGCCGGGCCGAAGCGGGAGCAGTGCCAGTTCGGCGCCGGGCTCAGCGGCTCCGAGTTCGGCTCGTTCATCGGCAGCCGGCTGATCCCGGTCGGCTCCGACCCGCTGGAGAAGCGGTACGCCGAGCAGATCCCCGACCCCGAGTACCCGGGGCAGAGGACCGATCCGTTCGTCCCCTTCACCCCGGTCTCCGGACCGGCCACGACCAAGCTGACCGACTGGACCTACTTCGCGCCCGGCGACACCAACGAGGAGTTCTTCGCCACCACCCAGCCCGACGGCACGGGCGAGGCCGCGTTCAACCTCCAGACCACCCGGGAGGCCCCCCACCTCGGCTGCGGCGACCCGGCCGGCGCCGGGACCGGCGCGCGCGGCCGGAGCTGCTGGCTCGTCGTGGTGCCGCGCGGCTCCCACGACCCCGACGGGGGCACCGGCAGCAATCAGCGCCCGGTCACCTCCGCCCTCTCCACCACCAACTGGGACCGGCGGATCGTCTTCCCGCTCGACTTCCTGCCGGTCCGCGAACCCTGCCCCACCGACAAGGAGGAGCGCCGCATGACCGGCTCGGAGCTGGTCACGGACGCCCTCACCTCCTGGCAGTCCGCGCTCTGCGCCGACGGCACCACCCGCTTCACCTTCACCCAGCGCGGTGAGGACCTGGCCCGCGGCAACCTGCTCAACCCGACCTCCACCTCGCCCGGCCTCGCCTTCACCGTCGCACCGGTGGAGGGCGGCGAGAAGGCCGGGTTCGTGCACGCGCCCGTCGCCGTCAACGCGCTGACCGTCGGCCTCTTCTGGGAGGGCGACGCGATGGGGCTCGTCCGCGACCTCCGGCTGAACCCGCGGCTCCTGGCGAAGCTGCTCACCGCCTCGTACCCCTACGACGTCCGGAC
This sequence comes from Streptomyces sp. NPDC002057, assembly GCF_040296665.1. Lineage (NCBI taxonomy): Bacteria > Bacillati > Actinomycetota > Actinomycetes > Kitasatosporales > Streptomycetaceae > Streptomyces > Streptomyces sp. NPDC002057. Next base: position 13,616 of record NZ_JBEOXR010000019.1, on the reverse strand, counting down.
CCTCAGCAACACCGCGCCCGTCCCGGACCACCTGAAGGGCAACGCGGAATCCGTCGTCCGCGACCCGGAATTCCTGGACCTGAATCCGGAATTCAAGCGATTCCCGCAGGCGGTGATGAACTATCCCGGTGGGATCCTGCTCGCCGCCGACCGTTCCGACAGCACCCGGATCATATGGGAGTACCTGCGCTCCGACCGGGACGCCCGCGCTTTTCTGGAAGGAAAGCCGGACCCCTGGGGAATGAAGATCAACCCCCATTTCAAGGATCTCGGACTCGCCTCCTCCGGCGCCGACGAATTCATGAAGGCCGACCCCACGGAGACGGAACTCACCCTCGACGGGAAGACCATCAGGTACGGCCTGGCCGACCGCTCGCCCTACGCCAACGACATGCACGACGCCGCCCGCTGGGTCCGGCGGGGCACCAACAACGCCAAGGACCAGGTCGCGCTCGACTCGATGACCAACGGCCTGAAGCTCGTCGGCACCGACGTCGCCCCGGGCCGCCGCCGCGCCTACGGCATCACCGACGCCGCCTCCGCGGCCCGCTACCAGCTCCAGATCGCCGCCCTGCCGAACGCCGACGGCGTCTACGTCAGGCCCACCACCCCGGCCCTGCTCAAGGCCGTCGGACAGTTCAGGGACTCCGCCGTCCCCGGCGTCCTGGCCCCCGACCCGTCACGGGCCAGGAACGGCGCCTACCCCCTGACGGTGGTCACCTACGCCGCCGCCTCCACCGCTCTCCCGGCGGACGCCCGCGAGGACTACGCGCGCGTCCTGCGGTACGCGGCCGGACCGGGCCAGAAACAGGGCACCGCGCCCGGCGAACTGCCCCTCGGCTACGCCCCGCTGCCGGCGAGGCTCAAGGCCCTGGCGGAGGCGGCGGCCGGACGCCTGGAGCGCGGCGCCCCCGGCGGACCGGGCACGACCACCGGCGGCACCAGCGGCGCGGACGGCGGCCCGGACTCCGGGGGCGGTCAGGCGGCGGGCGGCGCGACGGGCTCCACGGGCGCCGGATCCGACGCCTCCGGAGGTACGGGCCAGGGGTCGGGCTCCGGCTCCGGCGGCGGCTCCGCGGGCGGCGGCACGGACGCGGGCGCGACCTCCGGGTCGCCCTCGTCCGCCGCTCCCCCGCCGGCCTCCGGCGGGGGCGGGAGCGGCTCCGGCGGCGCCACGGGGGAGAGGCTGGCCGACACCGGCAGCACCCCCTCCCAGGTCCTCGGGGTGGTCCGCTGGGTCCTCCTCGCGGTCCTCGTCGTCGGCGGACTCGCCGGTCTCGCCGGACCCGCCGTCCTGGCCGCGGCCGGCCGCCGCCGGATTCCCTCGGATTCACCTAGGACAGGAATTCGTAACCTGAAGAGCGGCTGAACGTGGTGGTCGCAAAGGTCACCCGTACGGAATTGTTGTCCCCGGCCGGTCGACGGACCGGACGATTGAAGAAGAATCCGGATTCTGCTTGTGCGTCCATTCCATGACATCCGTTTCCACGGAGGAGATCAGAAGTGAACGTCAAGTCCCGCGCTCGTATCGGTGCCGCCCTCGGTGTGGCCGCCCTCGGTCTCGGTGTCGCCCTCGCCCCCGCCGCGCAGGCCGACCCCAACCCGGTCACCCAGTACCGCACGCTGGCCGGTGTCGGCTCCGACACGACCCAGGACGTCCTCAACGGCCTCGGCAACGTCGTCACCAACTCCATCGGCCAGAAGATCATCGCGTCCTGGGACGCCACCGGCACCGCCACCGTCAAGACCAAGGCGACCGGCTGTGTGATCAACCGGCCCAACGGCTCCTCCGCCGGTATCGACGCCCTGCGCAACGCCGTGGACAACAACACCGGCTGCCTCGACTTCGCCCGCTCCTCGCGGACCCCGGCCGACACCACCACCACGGACCTGACCTGGATCCCCTTCGCCAAGGACGCGGTGTCCTGGGTGAAGCGCTCCGACAGCACCCTGCCGAACGACCTCTCGGTCGCGCAGCTCAAGGCCATCTACGAGTGCACGACCACGTCCATCGGCGGTGTGGCCCTCACCCCGATCCTGCCGCAGGCCAGCTCCGGCACGCGTCAGTTCTTCCTCGCCTCCATCGGCGTCACCACCCCGGGCGCCTGCGTCCAGCAGGGCGTCCAGGAGAACGACGGCACCGTCCTCGACACCGTCGGTGACATCGCGCCCTACTCCGTCGCCCAGTACACGGCCCAGGAGAAGCTCGTCGTCACGGACCGCCGCGGCGCGGCCGTCCTCGGCTCCATCGGCGGCGTCGCCCCGCGCAACGCGAACAAGACGCTCAACCTCTCCTTCCCCTTCGTCCGTGACGTCTACAACGTCGTCCCGACCGCGAAGCTGACCAACGCCACCATCGCCTCGACGTTCGTCGGCTCGACGTCCAAGGTCTGCGCCGCCGGCACGACGATCTCCAACTACGGCTTCGGCACCCTCGGCGCCGCGTGCGGCACCACCACCCTCAAGGGCGAGCGCTGATCACCACCGCCTCCTGAGCGGCTGATCACCACCTCTTCCCGACCGCGCGCAGGCCGGGCACCCACCAGGTGCCCGGCCCCACGGCGTACCCGCGCCCGGCCACCCGCTCCGCCGCCGACCGGAGCGGGCGCCCGGCCGCCCGGACCGGCCCCGACCCGAGCCGCCACCGCCACCCACCGAACCGCCACCCACCCACCCACCCGCACCGCCGCCCGACCGATCCGCCACCCACACCCGCACCGCCGCCCACCCGACCGACGACCTCCGTCCGACTCCTGGGGGACCCCGCATGAACCGCCCCGCACCACTCCGCTCGCCCGTGGCGCTGCTGACCGCGCTCGCCCTGCTCTGCGGCGCCCTCGCCGCCGTCCTCGCGCTGGCCGTCCCCGCCGGGGCCGCCGCCGTGCAGGGCGGTCTGACCCTGCAGGGCGCCTCCGGCGGCCTCGAAGCCGCCCCGCTCGCCACCGGCGTCACCACCACCGGCGGCTGCCCCGCCCCGGCCGCCGCCGACAAGCCGTACGTCGGCGGACGGCTCGTCGTCGTCAACCCCGAGAGCCGTGACGCCTTCGCCCCGCTCGCCGACCTCGTCGCCGAAGGCCCGCTGAGCGGCGGCGCGTTCACCCGGACCCTCACCACCCAGGGCCACACCACGCTCAAGGACGCCCTGCTGACCTTCCGTACCGCCGACGCGCTCGACGGCCGCTACGAGCTCCGCCTCTTCTGCCGCACCGAGCGCGGGGCCGAGACCGACGCCTACTTCTCCGCGATGATCGAGGTCACCGCCGGCGCCTGGGCCCCGGTCGCGCAGCAGGCCACCGTCGTCGAGGTCGTCTCCGACCCCGAGCTGCCCACCGTCGGCGGCCAGGCCAGGCTCACCGCCACCGTGCAGCCGCGGAACGCCACCGGCACCGTGACCTTCCAGAAGTTCGTCGCCGAGGAGCTCGTCGACATCGCCACCGTCGACGTCGCCGACGGCAGGGCCGAGACCACCCTCACCGCGCTCACCGCCGCCCCCGACGGACTCCCGATCGTCGCCGCCTACGCCCCGGCCGACCCCGAGGCCTTCACCGTCTCCTTCACGGTCTTCACGCTGTACGTCAACGAGGCCACGACCGGCCCCAGCCCGACGCCCACGGACACCACGCCCACCCCGACCGGCACCGGCACCCCGACCGGCACCGCCACGCCGACGGACGACCCCACCGGCACCGGGAGCCCCGAGCCGACGGACACCCCCAGCGAGACGCCGAGCGACACCACCGGCCCCGGTGACTCCCCGTCGCCGACCGGCACCGGCGACTCCGGCACCTCGGGCGGCTCCGGCGGCTCCGGCGGCTCCGGCGTCTCGGGCGGCGACTCCGGTGGCTCCGGCGGCACCAGCGGCGGCGGCTCGACCGGCGGCACCAGCCCCCAGGGCGGCGGCGGCAGCCTCGCCGCCACCGGCTCCACCGCGGCCTCCGCCGCCCTCGGCTCGCTCGCCCTCTGCCTCCTCGGCGCGGCGGCCGTGATCCAGACCCGCCGCCGCAAGGGCGGCGCCCGCCCGTGACCACCGCACCGCCACCCACCGCCCCCCGCGCCGGGCTCGCCCTGGCCGGGGCGGCGCTGTGCGTCCTCGCCGCGCTCCTCATCGGCTTCGCCGCCAACCTCACCGTCGTCGGGCACCTCCAGCACGCCCGTGAACAGGCCACCGCCTACGACGAGCTGCGCGAGCAACTCGCCCTCGGCACCGCGCCGGTGGGCCAGCTCACCTACGACGGCAAGCCCCTCGAACCCGGCGCCCCCCTCGCCCTGCTCCGCATCCCCGCGCTCGGACTGAACGAGGTCGTCGCCGAGGGCACCACCTCCGAGGTCCTCATGTCCGGCCCCGGCCACCGGCGCGACACCGCCCTGCCCGGCCAGGCGGGGGCCAGCGTGATCATGGGCCGCAAGTGGGGCTACGGCAGCCCGTTCAACGACGTGGACCGCCTGCCGAACGGCGCCCGCGTCGAGGTGACGACCGGCCAGGGCGAGGCCGTGTACGAGGTGACGGGCGTCCGCCACCCCGGCGACCCCAACCCCGCCCCCCTCGGCCGGGGCGAGGGACGCCTCACCCTGATGACCGCGAGCGGCGGCGCGTACACCCCCGAGGACGTCGTCCGCGTCGACGCCGAACTCGTCGGCGCCGCGCGGCCCAGCCCGCCGCGTCCGCTGCGTCCCGGCTGGATCACGGCCGCGGAGAAGCCCCTCGCGGGCGATCCGGACGCCTGGCCCGCGATCTTCCTCGGCGCCCAGGCGCTGCTGCTCGCGGCCCTCCTCACCGTTCTCGCCCGCCGCCGCTGGGGCAACCGCCAGACCTGGGTCACCGCCGTCCCCGTCCTCGTCGCCCTCGGTGTCCTCGTCTCCGGCGAGCTGACCCGACTGCTCCCCAACCTCCTCTGAAAGCTGCGGAGTCCACACCGTGACCGATCTCGCCGACACCGTCACCCTGCCGCCCGTGCCGGGCGGCGGCACCAAGGGCCCCTCCCGGGCCGCCGCCCTGGAGGCCGAGGCCGTCTCCGCCTGGTTCGGCGACCGCAAGGTCCTCGACCGGGTCTCGCTCGCCATGCCCGCCCGCGAGGTCACCGCGCTCATCGGCCCCTCCGGCTGCGGCAAGTCGACGTTCCTGCGCATCCTCAACCGGATGCACGAACTCACCGGCACCGCCTCGCTCGCCGGCCGGGTCCTCCTCGACGGGGCCGACATCTACGACCGGGGCCGCCGCATCACCCACGCCCGCCGCGAGATCGGCATGGTCTTCCAGAAGCCCAACCCCTTCCCCGCCATGTCCCTGTACGAGAACGTCCTCGCCGGTCTGAGGCTCGGCGGCATCCGGGCCGCCAAGGACGCCAAGGACGACCTGGTCGAGGAGTGCCTGACCAAGGCCGGGCTCTGGAACGAGGTCAGGGACCGGCTGCGGCAGCCCGGCGGGGCGCTCTCCGGTGGCCAGCAGCAGCGCCTCTGCATCGCCCGCTCGCTCGCGGTCCGCCCCCGCGTCCTGCTCATGGACGAGCCCTGCTCGGCGCTCGACCCGACCTCCACCCGGCGCGTCGAGGAGACCATCGCCGAGCTGAAGTCGGAGGTCACCGTCGTCATCGTGACCCACAACATGCAGCAGGCGGCCCGGGTCTCCGACTCCTGCGCCTTCTTCCTCGCCGAGCAGGGCACTCCCGGCGTGATCGTCGAGCACGGGCCCACGGAGCGGGTGTTCGGCTCCCCGAGCGACCCGCGGACCGCCGACTACGTCAACGGCCGCTTCGGCTGACCGGCGCGCGCCTCCGGCGTGCGGACGGCTCCCCGCGCCAGCTGCCGTACCGGGTTCACCCGGACGGCCGAAGGGCCGGTACGGAGCGACTCCGTACCGGCCCTTCGCGCGATCCCCGGGGTCAGAGCCCCGCGGCCGCCGACAGGTCCCGCTTGATCGCGACCAGCACCTCGGCGGCGGTCGCGCGGGCCGGGCCGAGGTCCACCGCCGCGGCGACCGGCACCACGACCTCCAGGTAGCACTTGAGCTTGGGCTCCGTGCCGCTCGGGCGGACGATCACCCGGGCCCTGTAGGCGCCCTCCAGGTGGTAGCGCAGCCCGTCCGTCGGGGGCAGCGACTCCGTGCCCTTCGTGAGGTCCTCCGCCGAGACGACCGTCAGACCGGCCAGCGAGACCGGCGGCCGCTCCCGCAGCGCGGCCATCGCGTTCGCGATGATCCCCAGGTCCTCCACGCGCACCGACAGCTGGTCCGTCGCGTGCAGACCGTGCTCCACCGCCAGGTCGTCGAGCAGGTCGTTCAGCGTCCGGCCCTGCTCCTTGAGCACCGAGGCCAGCTCGGTGACGAGCAGCGCCGCCGTGATGCCGTCCTTGTCGCGGACGCCCTCGGGGTCGACGCAGTAGCCGAGCGCCTCCTCGTAGCCGTACCGCAGGCCGTCGACGCGCGCGATCCACTTGAAGCCGGTCAGCGTCTCCTCGTAGCCGACGCCGGCGGCCTCGGCGATCCGGCCGAGCAGCGAGGACGACACGATCGACTCGGCGAAGACGCCCGTGGCGCCCTTGCGCACCAGGTGCGCGGCGAGCAGCGCGCCCACCTCGTCGCCGCGGAGCATCCGCCAGCCGCCCTCGACCGTCGCGTCGGGCACGGCCACGGCGCAGCGGTCGGCGTCCGGGTCGTTGGCGATGATCAGGTCGGGGTCCACGGCCCGGGCCGCCTCGAAGGCGAGGTCCATGGCACCCGGCTCCTCCGGGTTGGGGAAGGCGACCGTCGGGAAGGCCGGGTCCGGCTCGGCCTGCGCGGCGACGAGCGCCGGCGGCGGGAAGCCGGCCCGGGCGAACGCGGCCGTCAGGACGTCCTTGCCGACCCCGTGCATGGCCGTGTAGACGGTCCGGGCGGTACGGGGGGAGCCGGGGCTCAGGACGGCGTCCGTGCGCTCCAGGTAGGCGTTCAGGACCTCGTCGCCGAGGGTCTCCCAGCCTCCGTCCGGGCGGGGCACGTCGTGCAGCGAGCGGATCGCGTCGATCTCGGCGGCGATCTCCGCGTCGGCGGGCGGCACGATCTGCGAGCCGTCGCCCAGGTAGACCTTGTAGCCGTTGTCGCGGGGCGGGTTGTGGCTCGCGGTGACCTCGACACCGGCGACGGCGCCCAGATGCCTTATGGCGTACGCGAGGACCGGCGTCGGCAGCGGGCGGGGGAGGAGCGCGGCGCGGAGCCCGGCACCGGTCATCACGGCGGCGGTGTCGCGGGCGAAGTCGGCGGACTTGTAGCGGGCGTCGTAGCCGATGACGACGAGCCCGCCCTCCTGGCCCTTGGCCTTGAGGTACGCGGCGAGACCGGCGGCGGCCCGGATGACGACCGAGCGGTTCATCCGCATGGGCCCGGCGCCCAGCTCACCGCGGAGCCCGGCGGTGCCGAACTGCAGCGTGCCGGCGAATCGGGCGGCGAGCTCGTCGCCCGCGCCGCCGTCGAGCAGCGCGGCCAGCTCGTCACGGGTCTCCGGGTCGGGGTCCTCGGCGAGCCAGGCCTGGGCCCGGGTGAGGAGATCGTCCTGCGTCACGGTGTGCCTTTCGGGGGTCGGCGAGGGCGTGGTGGGGGTGAGGGCGGTCCCGGCCGACCGGCGGCCGGGACCACCCCGGTGCGAGGGGAGGGAACTCAGATCCGGTCGAGGACCCGCGTCAGCAGCTCGCCCATCCGCGCCGCCGAGTCGCGGCCCGCCTGGAGGACCTCCTCGTGGTTCAGCGGCTCGCCCGAGAGCCCCGCCGCCAGGTTGGTGACCAGGGAGATGCCCAGGACCTCGGCGCCCGCCTCGCGGGCGGCGATGGCCTCCAGGACGGTGGACATGCCGACGAGGTCGCCGCCCAGCACGCGGACCATGTTGATCTCGGCCGGGGTCTCGTAGTGGGGCCCGGGGAACTGCACGTAGACGCCCTCTTCGAGGGTCTCGTCGACCTCCTTGCACAGCGCGCGCAGCCGCGGCGAGTACAGGTCGGTGAGGTCCACGAAGTTCGCGCCGACGATCGGGGAGGCCGCCGTCAAGTTGAGGTGGTCGCTGATGAGGACCGGCTGGCCGGGGCGCATGCCCTCGCGCAGGCCGCCGCAGCCGTTGGTCAGGATGATCGTCTTGCAGCCGGCGGCGACGGCGGTGCGGACGCCGTGGGCGACGGAGGCGACGCCGCGGCCCTCGTAGAAGTGGGTGCGGCCGAGGAAGACCAGGGCGCGCTTCTCGCCGATCTTGTACGAGCGGATCTTGCCGCCGTGGCCCTCGACGGCGGGCGGCGGGAAGCCGGGGAGGTCGGTGACCGGGAACTCGGACTCGGGGGCGCCGAGCGCGTCGACGGCGGGCGCCCAGCCCGAGCCCATGACCAGGGCGACGTCGTGGTTCTCGACTCCGGTCAGCTCGCGAAGACGTGCGGCAGCGGCCTCGGCGGCCTCGTACGGGGTGGCAGTTGCGTTCACTGACTCTCTCGCCTCGGGGAGGGGGGTCCGAGGCTGGCCCCGGACGGATTTGATACGCGCAGAAGCGTAGCCGGAGTTTGCCTACGCGCGTAGATGACGATGCCGACGGACATGCGATCGTTGTCTTGTCGTTTCCGACGAAAGCCGCATCGGCACCCCCGTCCCCGCCCGTCGGCTGTTCGTACACCCCCCGGCGCGAACCGTCAGCAGGGGCGCTTGCGCAACTCCATCACGTAGTCGTGCGGCGCGCCCGCCGACTCGGCCGCGTCGGCGACCTCGCCCAGGTACCGCGCCGAGGGCAGCCCGCCCTCGTAGGCGTTGAGCACGTACACCCAGGCCGGCTCCTCGCCGTCCAGGGTGTGCACCCGCACCCGCATCCGGCGGTAGATGTCCAGGCCGACGCCCTCCCAGCGGTCCATGGAGTCCTCGTCCATCGGCGCGATGTCGTACAGCGCCACGAAGACCTGGGAACGGGGGGCCTCCACGATGGTGGCCAGCGCCCCCTCCCACCCCATCTGCTCGCCGCCGAAGGTGAGCCGCCAGCCGTTCAGCCAGCCGGTGCCGCGCAGCGGGGAGTGCGGTGCGCGGCGGCTCATCAGCCGCGCGTCGAGGTTGCCGGCGAAAGCGGCGTAGAGCGACATGGGACCGAGGGTACGGGAGGGGGTGGGGTGTCCGGTGAACTCCGGGGCGGCGGACCCGGGGTGCCCCCGAGGGGGCCGGGAGGGCGGCGGCGGGCGGCCCCCGGGGCCGCCCGTCCCCTTCGGCGGGCCCCGGCGTGAGGCCGCGCCGGGCGTGCGGGAGAATGGGGTACGCACTTGAAGCGTGCGGGACAATGGCGTACGCACTGCATCCCAGCGGGGGACCCCCCGGCAGCAGAACGAGAGCGCGAGGCGTAGATCCCAGTGACCCGGATCGTGATCATCGGCGGCGGACCCGGCGGATACGAGGCGGCCCTGGTGGGCGCCCAACTCGGCGCGGAGGTGACCGTCGTCGACTGCGACGGCCTCGGCGGCGCGTCCGTCCTGACCGACTGCGTCCCCTCCAAGACCCTGATCGCCACCGCCGAGGTGATGACCACCTTCGACTCCTCCTACGAGGAGCTGGGCATCATCGTCGCGGACGACACCCCGCACGTGGAGCAGGCCGCCCGCGTCGTGGGCGTGGACCTCGGCAAGGTCAACCGACGGGTGAAGCGCCTCGCGCTCGCCCAGTCGCACGACATCACCGCCTCCGTCACCCGGGCCGGCGCCCGGGTGCTGCGCGGCCGCGGCCGGCTCTCCGGCCGGCAGGCGATGGACGGCTCCCGCCAGGTGATCGTCACCGCCGCCGACGGCACGGAGGAGACGCTGACCGCGGACGCCGTGCTCGTCGCGACCGGCGGCCACCCGCGCGAGGTGCCGGACGCCAAGCCCGACGGCGAGCGCATCCTGAACTGGACGCAGGTCTACGACCTCAAGGAGCTCCCGGAGGAGCTCATCGTGGTCGGTTCCGGTGTCACCGGCGCCGAGTTCGCCGGCGCCTACCAGGCCCTCGGCTCGCGGGTCACCCTGGTCTCCTCCCGCGACCGGGTGCTGCCGGGCGAGGACCCCGACGCGGCGGCCGTCCTGGAGGACGTCTTCCGCCGCCGCGGCATGAACGTGATGGCCCGCTCCCGCGCCGAGTCCGCCAAGCGGGTCGGCGACCGCGTCGAGGTGACCCTCGCGGACGGCCGCGTCATCTCCGGCACCCACTGCCTGATGGCGGTCGGCGCGATCCCGAACTCGGCCGGCATGGGTCTGGAGGAGGCGGGCGTCCGGCTGAAGGACTCCGGTCACATCTGGACCGACAAGGTCTCCCGTACGACGGCCCCCGGCGTGTACGCGGCCGGTGACGTCACCGGCGTCTTCGCGCTCGCCTCGGTCGCCGCCATGCAGGGCCGCATCGCGATGTACCACTTCCTCGGCGACGCGGTGGCCCCGCTCAACCTGAAGACGGTCTCGTCGAACGTCTTCACCGACCCCGAGATCGCCACCGTCGGCTACACGCAGGCGGACGTGGACGCGGGCAAGATCGACGCCAAGGTCGTCAAGCTGCCGCTGCTGCGCAACCCGCGCGCGAAGATGCAGGGCATCCGGGACGGCTTCGTCAAGATCTTCTGCCGTCCGGGCACGGGCATCGTGGTCGGCGGCTGTGTCGTCGCCCCGAAGGCGAGCGAACTGATCCATCCGATCTCGATCGCGGTCGACAACAATCTGACGGTCGAACAGATCGCAAATGCTTTCACCGTGTACCCCTCCCTGTCGGGTTCGATCGCGGAAGTGGCACGGCAGTTGCACACCCGGAAGTCCGCGGGCGAGGTGTAACACCCGGCCCAGGCCCGGCTCCCGCCTGCGGGAACGGTTCGCCGACTCGGACAACCCCCGGCAAAACAGAGCAACGACGGGGTCTCCCTTACCACTTGGAGACCCCGTCTGTGTGCATCTTCTGCAATTCGGCGCATACTGCTGAAAACTATCCGCCGGTCACGTTACTGTCAGTTTCGTGTTCGCTGCAGAACGTCGCCAGTTGATCCTCGAAATGGTGCGAGCCAATGGGGCCGTGTCGCTCCGCGAGCTCGCCCGCGTCGTCCAGACCTCGGAAGTGACCGTACGGAGAGACGTACGGGCCCTTGAGGCAGAAGGACTCCTCGACCGCCGGCACGGCGGTGCGGTGTTGCCGGGCGGATTCACGCGAGAATCCGGCTTCCCGCAGAAATCCCATCTCGCGACCGCGGAGAAGACGGCCATCGCCGACGTCGCCGCGAGCCTCGTCGAAGAAGGCGAGGCCATCGTCGTCGGCGCCGGGACGACCACGCAGGAGCTGGCCCGCCGGCTCGCCCGCGTGCCCGGTCTGACCGTGGTCACCAACTCCCTCCTGGTCGCCCAGGCCCTCGCCCACGCCAACCGGGTCGAGGTCGTCATGACCGGGGGCACCCTGCGCGGCTCCAACTACGCCCTGGTGGGCAGCGGGGCCGAGCAGTCCCTCCAGGGGCTCCGGGTCTCCCGCGCCTTCCTCTCCGGGAGCGGCCTCACCGCCGAGCGCGGCCTGTCCACGTCCAACATGCTCTCCGCGAGCGTGGACCGGGCGCTCGTCCAGGCGGCGGCCGAGGTCGTGGTCCTCGCCGACCACACCAAGCTGGGCTCCGACACCATGTTCCAGACGGTGCCCACGGACGTGATCACCCGCCTGGTGACCGACGAGCCGCCCGCCCACGACGAGCGGGCCGCCACCGAGCTCCAGGCCCTCGCCGACCAGGGCGTACAGATCGCCGTCGCCGGGACGGGCGCCGCCGGCGGCCCCACGGGCGGTGACCAGGTCCCCCCGGGCGCCCGGCCCCGCCGTGACATGCCGCTCCCGGTCCAGCGCGGCCGGATGGCGGCCGGTCAGTTCCGGGGACCGGGCGGAGGGATGGCCGCCGAGACGATGGAGCGCACGGCGCGGGTCGCGGACATGCGGCGCCGCTGAGGTCCGCGGCCGCGAAGCCTCGCGCCGCACGGCCTCGCAGTTCCGAGGGACCCTCCCCCAGGGGTCCCACGCGCGCGGGACCCGCCGGACGGGCAACTTCGGCGCCTGGCTCAGTCCTTGATTCCCCGGAGCGTCAGGGCGAGCAGCCGGTCCGCCAACTCCGCGTCCTCCGGGCTCTGCTCCGCCGCCAGCGCGATCGCGTTGGTGAGCTGCATCAGATCGCCGATCGACACGTCGGCACGTACCTGACCCGCCTCCCGGGCGCGCCCGAGCAGCCGCTCACCCGCCGCGCGCAGCGGTTCGCTGCATCCGGCGAGCGCCGAACTCCGGTCGCGCGAGGCGGACATCAGCGCGTGCGCGAGTCCCCGGTACTCGCCCGCGTGGGCGATCAGGGCCCGCAGCCACGCCACGAGCGCCCTGCACGGCTCCTCGGCCTCGGCCAGCTCGCCCGAGCGCTCCAGGAGTTCCGCCAGGGCCTCCTGGAAGACGGCGTTCAGCAGCTCGCCCCGGGTGGGGAAGTGTCGGTAGAGGGTGCCGATCCCCACGCCCGCGCGGCGCGCGATCTCCTCCAGGGGCGCGTCGGATCCCTGTGCGGCGAAGGTGGCCCGGGCTTCGGTGAGCAGCCGTTCGTGGTTGCGGCGTGCGTCGGCTCGCATGGCGTGGAATCGCCCTCCCCTCGGCGAAGGGCCCGCAGGCTGGTGCCTGCGGGCCCTTCGTACCGTACTCGGTGTGCCGGTCAGTCCTTGATGTCGCAGATGGCGGCGCCGGAGGTGATGGACGCGCCGACCTCGGCGTTGAGGCTCTTGACGGTGCCGGAGCGGTGGGCGTTGAGGGGCTGTTCCATCTTCATGGCCTCCAGGACCACGATGAGGTCGCCCTCCTTGACCTCCTGGCCCTCCTCGACCGCCACCTTCACGATCGTGCCCTGCATCGGCGAGGCGAGGGTGTCACCGGAGGCGGCGGGGCCGGACTTCTTGGCCGCGCGGCGCTTCGGCTTCGCACCGGCCGCCAGACCGGTGCGGGCCAGCGTCATGCCGAGGGAGGACGGGAGCGACACTTCGAGGCGCTTGCCGCCGACCTCGACGACGATGGTCTCGCGGCCCGACTCGTCCTCGTCGGCGTCCGCGCCGGCCGGGGCGAAGGGCTTGATCTCGTTGACGAACTCCGTCTCGATCCACCGCGTGTGGACCCGGAACGGGTCGGCGGTGAAATCGGGGTCGACCACGACGGCCTGGTGGAACGGGATGGCGGTGGCCATGCCCTCCACCCGGAACTCGCCCAGCGCACGCGCCGCGCGCTGGAGGGCCTGCTCGCGGGTGGCGCCGGTGATGACGAGCTTGGCCAGGAGGGAGTCCCAGGCCGGGCCGATGACGGAGCCGGACTCCACACCCGCGTCGAGGCGGACACCGGGGCCGGTCGGCGGGTCGAACACCGTCACCGTGCCCGGGGCGGGCAGGAAGCCGCGGCCCGGGTCCTCGCCGTTGATACGGAACTCGAAGGAGTGACCCCGGATCTCCGGGTCCCCGTAGCCGAGCTCCTCGCCGTCGGCGATACGGAACATCTCGCGCACCAGGTCGAGACCGGTGACCTCCTCGGTCACGGGGTGCTCGACCTGGAGGCGGGTGTTGACCTCCAGGAAGGAGATCGTGCCGTCGGCGGCGACGAGGAACTCGACCGTGCCCGCCCCGACGTAACCGGCCTC
>NZ_JBEOXR010000018.1:0-127687 GCF_040296665.1 Streptomyces sp. NPDC002057 | reverse complement strand
CTCCCGATCCCGCCGCCCCACCCGTAAGCCCCCCCCCCCGGCCGCCGCCGAGACCGCGGAGACCGCGGTCGCCGCCGCCCCGGCCGCCGAACCGGTGGCCGCTGCCGCTCCGGCCGCCGCTGCCGCCCCGGCCGCCGAGGTCGCGGAGGAGGCCGCCGCGCCCGCCCCGCGCGCCCGCCGCCGCGCCACCCGTAAGGTCACCTCGCCCGAGGTCGCCGCCGAGCCCGCGGCCGAGCCCGTCGCCACCGGCGAGTCGCTCCCCACGGCCGCCGTCGCGCAGATCGCCGCCGACGAGGCCGAGGTCACCGCCGCCGAGACCGCCGCCACCCGTGGCCGCGGCCGCCGCCGCGCGACCTCCCCGCAGTTCACCTCCGAGCCGGCCCCGGTCCGCGAGTCGCGCCGTGCCGCGCGCCCCTCCGTCGCCGTATTCCAGGCCCCCGTCTTCACCGAGCCGATGTTCCAGACCCCGGAGACCGCCGCCGCCGCGGCCGCCGCGGGCGTGGTGGAGCCGGAGGACGAGGAGACGGTCGAGGAGACCGAGGCCGTCGAGCCCGCCGAGGTCGAGGCCGAGGTCGTCGAGGCCCCCGAGCCCGCCGAGCGCGAGACCGGCTCCCGCCGTCGTCGTCGCCGCCGTGGCGAGCCCGTCGCCGTCGAGCCCGTCCCCGCCACCGTCGCCGACGAGCCCGAGGTCGAGGCCGTGGCCGACGAGATCGACGAGGCCGACGAGGCCGAGGAGACGGACGAGTACGAGGACCGCCCCTCCCGCCGTCGCCGTCGTGGCGGCCGTCGCCGCCGTCGCGGTGAGCTCACCGAGGCCGAGGACGCCGAGGAGGGCGAGGAGCCGCGCTCGGAGGAGTCCGAGGAGTCGGACGAGTCCGAGGACGGCGAGGACGAGCACGACGAGGCCGAGGGCTTCGCCGGCGGTTCCAGCAGCTCCCGCCGTCGCCGTCGCCGCCGCCGTCGCAGCGGTGACGCCTCCGGCGACGCCGAGGGCGGCGACGAGGAGGGCGTCCGCACGGTCGTCAAGGTCCGCGAGCCCCGCCCGGCCCGCGAGAAGGCCGAGCCCGGCACCGGCGCCGACGAGGTCCAGTCCATCAAGGGCTCGACCCGCCTGGAGGCCAAGAAGCAGCGCCGCCGCGAAGGCCGCGAGCAGGGCCGCCGCCGCGTCCCGATCATCACCGAGGCCGAGTTCCTGGCCCGCCGCGAGGCCGTCGAGCGCGTCATGGTCGTCCGCCAGAGCGGCGAGCGCACCCAGATCGGCGTCCTGGAAGACAACGTGCTCGTCGAGCACTACGTCAACAAGGAGCAGGCCACCTCGTACGTCGGCAACGTCTACCTGGGCAAGGTCCAGAACGTCCTGCCGTCCATGGAGGCCGCGTTCGTCGACATCGGCAAGGGCCGCAACGCCGTCCTGTACGCCGGTGAGGTCAACTTCGAGGCGCTCGGCATGGGCCACGGCCCGCGCCGCATCGAGTCCGCCCTCAAGTCCGGCCAGTCGGTCCTCGTCCAGGTGACGAAGGACCCGATCGGCCACAAGGGCGCCCGCCTGACCAGCCAGGTCTCGCTGCCCGGCCGCTACCTCGTGTACGTGCCCGAGGGCTCGATGACCGGCATCAGCCGCAAGCTCCCGGACACCGAGCGCGCCCGCCTCAAGACCATCCTCAAGAAGATCGTCCCCGAGGACGCGGGCGTCATCGTGCGCACCGCCGCCGAGGGCGCGAGCGAGGACGAGCTGCGCCGCGACGTCGAGCGTCTGCAGGCCCAGTGGGAGGACATCCAGAAGAAGGCGAAGAGCGGCAACGCCCCGACGCTGCTCTACGGCGAGCCGGACATGACCGTCCGCGTCGTCCGCGACATCTTCAACGAGGACTTCTCCAAGGTCATCGTCAGCGGTGACGAGGCGTGGGAGACCATCCACGGGTACGTGCACCACGTCGCCCCGGACCTGACCGACCGCCTCTCCCGGTGGACGAGCGAGGTCGACGTCTTCGCGACGTACCGGATCGACGAGCAGCTCATGAAGGCGCTCGACCGCAAGGTCTGGCTGCCGAGCGGCGGCTCGCTGGTGATCGACAAGACCGAGGCGATGATCGTCGTCGACGTCAACACCGGCAAGTTCACCGGCCAGGGCGGCAACCTCGAAGAGACCGTGACGAGGAACAACCTCGAAGCGGCCGAGGAGATCGTGCGCCAGCTGCGTCTGCGCGACCTCGGCGGCATCGTCGTCATCGACTTCATCGACATGGTCCTGGAGTCCAACCGCGACCTGGTGCTGCGGCGCCTCCTGGAGTGCCTGGGCCGTGACCGGACCAAGCACCAGGTGGCCGAGGTCACCTCGCTCGGCCTGGTCCAGATGACCCGCAAGCGGGTCGGCCAGGGCCTCCTGGAGTCCTTCTCCGAGACCTGCGTCCACTGCAACGGCCGCGGTGTCATCGTCCACATGGAGCAGCCGACCACCGCCGGTGGCGGTGGCGGCGGCAAGCGCTCGAAGAAGCGCGGCCGCGGTGGCGCCGAGCACGTCCACGAGCACGAGCACGACCACGCCGAGGTCACGGAGACCGCCGAGACCGAGACCGAGGCCGAGGTCGCCGCGGAGCTGGCCGCCCCGGTGGCGCTGCCCGAGCCGATCGCCGCGGACGAGGAGCTGTACGGCTCCGTCGCCGAGGCGGAGGCCGCCGCCACGCGCGGTCGTGGCCGCCGTCGCGCGACCCGCAGGGTCTCCGCGCCGGTCGCCGCGCGGCCGGTCGTGGAGACCGAGTCCGTCGTGTTCGAGCCGGAGCCGGAGCCCGTCGTGGCGCCGGAGCCGGTGGTCGAGGCCGTCGTCGAGCCGGTGGCCGAGCCGGTCGCCGAGCCGGTGGTCGAGGAGACCGCCGCCCCGGCCCCGCGCGGCCGTCGCCGTGCCACCCGCCGGGCGACCTCCCCGGTCGTCTCGACCACGGAGCCGGCCGCCGAGCCGGTCGTCGTCGAGCCGGTCGTCGAGACCGCCCCGGAGCCGGAGCCCGTCGTGGCGCCGGTCGCCGAGGCGGCCGTCGAGGCCGTCGCCGAGCCCGCCGTCGAGGAGGCCCCCGTGGCCGCCCCGCCGCGTGCCCGCCGCCGGGTGGTCCGCAAGGCCACCGCCCCCGCCGGTTCGCCCTCGGGCGCCGAGGACGCGGCCGTCGTCGTGGTGACCACGGCCCCGGCCGAGGCCACCGAGGCGGCTCCCGCGGCCGACGCCGCCGAGGCGCCCGCCGAGGCCGAGCCCGCCCCCGCCAAGAAGACGGCGGCGCGCAAGACCGCGGCGAAGAAGACCACGGCCAAGAAGGCCGCCACCAAGAAGACGGCGGCGACCAAGAAGACCGCGGCGAAGAAGACCACCGCCAAGAAGGCCCCGGCCAAGAAGGCGGCGGAGAAGACCGCCGCCCCGGCCCAGGACTGACTGGCGGGTACGGGCCGCCCCTCCCCGGGGCGGCCCGTACCGAACGGGCGAATTTGACCCTCCGAGGCAGCCGCCCGTAACCTAGACCGTCGGCGTGTCTATCGACGCGTCGCGCCTCTGAGCACTTCCCTCCCGCTCGTCGGGAGAGGCCGCTCGTCCGATTCCGGAACGCCGCGGGCCCTCGGGTCCGTGTGAGCGGCTGGCCTCAGGGGTTTCGATTCCGAGTGAGAGAGAGATCCGCGTGTACGCCATCGTGCGCAGCGGTGGTCGCCAGCACAAGGTTGCTGTCGGCGACATCGTTGAGGTTGACAAGATTCCCACTGCCAAGGTTGGCGACACGGTCGAGCTCTCGACCCTGCTCGTTGTCGACGGCGACGCCGTGACCAGCGACCCGTGGGTCCTGGCCGGGATCAAGGTCCAGGCCGAGATCGTGGACCACCACAAGGGCGCCAAGATCGACATCCTGCGCTACAAGAACAAGACCGGCTACCGCCGTCGCCAGGGTCACCGCCAGCAGTACACGGCGATCAAGGTCACCGGTATCCCCGCGGCTGCGAAGTAAGAGGGACTGAGACATGGCACACAAGAAGGGCGCATCGTCCACCCGTAACGGGCGCGACTCCAATGCCCAGCGGCTCGGCGTGAAGCGCTTCGGCGGTCAGGTCGTCAACGCCGGTGAGATCCTGATCCGCCAGCGTGGCACCCACTTCCACCCGGGCTCCGGCGTCGGCCGTGGCGGCGACGACACGCTGTTCGCCCTGCAGGCCGGTTCGGTGCAGTTCGGCACCCACCGTGGCCGCAAGGTCGTGAACATCGTTCCGGTCGCCTGATCGGATCTTTTGCGGAGGCGGACCTCACTTCCCGTATCGGGAAGCGGGTCCGCCTTTCGCGTGTTACTAGATAGACATTCCGTACGTAATAAATGGAGGCACACCCATGACCACCTTCGTGGACCGCGTCGAGCTGCATGTCGCCGCGGGTAACGGAGGCCACGGCTGCGCCTCCGTTCACCGGGAGAAGTTCAAGCCCCTCGGCGGACCCGACGGCGGCAACGGCGGCCGTGGCGGCGACGTGATCCTGGTCGTCGACCAGGCGATCACCACGCTCCTCGACTACCACCACTCGCCGCACCGCAAGGCGACCAACGGCCAGCCCGGCGCAGGCGACAACCGCTCCGGCAAGGACGGCCAGGACCTGGTCCTGACCGTGCCCGACGGCACCGTCATCCTCGACAAGCAGGGCAACGTGCTCGCCGACCTGGTCGGCCAGGGCACCACCTTCATCGCGGGACAGGGCGGCCGCGGCGGCCTCGGCAACGCGGCGCTCTCCTCCGCGCGCCGCAAGGCCCCCGGTTTCGCGCTCCTCGGCGAGCCCGGTGAGGCGCGGGACATCGTCCTGGAGCTGAAGACCGTCGCCGACGTGGCGCTCGTCGGCTACCCGAGCGCCGGCAAGTCCTCGCTCATCTCCGTCCTGTCGGCCGCCAAGCCGAAGATCGCGGACTACCCCTTCACCACCCTGGTGCCGAACCTGGGCGTCGTCACGGCCGGTTCGACCGTCTACACGATCGCCGACGTGCCGGGTCTCATCCCGGGCGCCAGTCAGGGCCGCGGCCTGGGCCTGGAGTTCCTGCGCCACGTCGAGCGCTGCTCGGTCCTCGTGCACGTCCTGGACACGGCGACGCTGGAGTCCGACCGCGACCCGGTCTCCGACCTCGACATCATCGAGGAGGAGCTGCGGCAGTACGGCGGCCTCGAGGACCGGCCGCGCATCGTCGTCCTCAACAAGGTCGACATCCCCGACGGCCAGGACCTCGCGGACATGATCCGCCCGGACCTGGAGGAGCGCGGCTACCAGGTGTTCGAGGTCTCCGCCGTGGCCCGCCTGGGTCTCAAGGAGCTCTCCTTCGCCCTCGCCGGGGTCATCGCCGAGGCCCGCGCGGCCAAGCCGACGGAGGAGGCGACCCGTATCGTCATCCGCCCGAAGGCCGTCGACGACGCGGGCTTCACCGTCACGTACGACGAGGCGGAGGACGTGTACCGGGTGCGCGGCGAGAAGCCGGAGCGCTGGGTCCGCCAGACCGACTTCAGCAACGACGAGGCCGTGGGTTACCTGGCCGACCGCCTCAACCGCCTCGGCGTCGAGGACCGGCTGATGAAGGCCGGAGCCCGCGCCGGCGACGGCGTCGCGATCGGTTCCGAGGAGAACGCGGTCGTCTTCGACTGGGAGCCCTCGATGATGGCCGGCGCCGAGATGCTCGGCCGCCGGGGCGAGGACCACCGCCTCGAAGCCCCGCGCCCCGCGGCCCAGCGCCGCCGGGACCGCGACGCGGAGCGGGACGACGCGCAGCGCGAGTTCGACGAGTTCGACCCGTTCTAGGTCCTGTCCGACCATTCCCGCCGGGTCCGGGCCGCCCGGCACGCACGCTCGCCGCACGGCCGAAACGCCCAAGTAGCTCCGCTACGAGGGCGTCCCGGCCGCACGCCGATCGCACACACCGAACGACCCGGCCTGATCCGACGCCAATGGTCGGACAGGACCTGGCGGACGGGGCGGCGCGCCGGTCCGGTGGACCGGAGTCCGGCGCGGCCGCCCGAAGCCGGTGAGCCCTTCGGGGCCGAGCCGGCCGCCGCTCGCAGCGTTCACCGGCCGGGCACCCCTGTGGGTGCCCGGCCGGTTTCGTGGTCTCTCCGGCATCCATGGGCCGTACGGGGGACACGTAGGATTCACGGGTGAGTGAGACCCCCCAGCCGCAGGCCCCCGCGCGTGTCAGTGTCGTCGTCATCGCGTACAACGACGCGGAGCACGTCGGCGACGCCATCCGCTCCGCCCTCGCCCAGGGCGAGGCGGTCGGCGAGGTCGTCGTCGTCGACGACGCCTCCGGGGACACCACACCCGAGGTGCTCGCCGGGTTCGCCGACGAGCCGCGGGTGCGGCCGCTGATCCGGACCGAGAACAGCGGCGGCTGCGGCACCCCCCGCAACGACGGGATCGGCGCCGCCGTCCACCCGTACGTCCTCTTCCTCGACAGCGACGACCTGCTGCTGCCCGGCGCCGTCGACGGGCTGCTCGCCGTCGCCACCGAGCAGCGCGCGGACGTCGTCGCCGGGATCTGCGTGCGGCGCGAACTCCCCGAGGGCCGGGAGACCGTCTGGGCCCCCTCCCTGTACGACGTGGAGCAGGGCGCCACGCTCCCCGGCACCGTCCTCGACGGGATCGAGAAGCACCCCGAGTTCGTCCTCGACACCCTCTCCGTGAACAAGCTCTACCGCCGCGACTTCCTCGACCGGCACGCCGTCCGCTTCCCCGACGGCGCGTTCCACTACGAGGACTTCGTCTTCAGCGCACGCGTGCAGGCGGCCACGCCCCGGCTCGCCGTCACCGACGTCCCCGTGTACGTCTGGCACGTCCGCCGGCAGGCCGCGACCCTGTCCATCTCCCTGCGCCGCGCCTCCCTGGCCAACTGGGAGCACCGGATCGCCGCGCACGCCGCCGTCGTCGACGTGTTCCGCGCGGCGGGGCGGCCCGCGCTCGCCCGGGCCGCGCAGACGAAGTTCCTCGACTACGACCTCCCCATGTACCTGCGCGAGCTGCCGCAGCGCACCGCCGCCTACCGGGCCGACTGGTGGACGGTCACCCGCGCCCATCTGGCCGGGTTCGAGGCCGCCGCGGTCGCCGCCGCCGAGGCGCCGTCCCGCTGGCTGCACGCCGCGCTCACGGCGCTCGCCACCGTTCCCGGAGGGCCGGAGCTCACCCGGTTCGTCGAGCTGGCCGCGCCCCGGCCCCGGCTCGTCCCGCCGTACCCGCGCGCCGAGGACGGCACGCCGGTCCTGGCCGCCGCCCCCGCCGACGTACCCCTGGAGGGTCTCGCGGAGCTCGCGCCCGCCGAGCTGCCGGTGGCCGTGGACGGTTCGGTGACCGTCGGCGCGTCGACCCGGCTGACCCTGACCGTCCACGATCTCTACGGGCGTGTCGCCGCGCTCGGCCCCGTGGCCGTGCGTGTCGCGTTCACCGAGCGGGTCTCGGCGGCCGGGCTCTCGGCCGACGCGCCGCTGGTTCCCTCGGCGGACGGCTGGACGGCGACGGTGACACTCCCCACGGCGAAGCTGCTCCGTCCGGGCCGGCTCGCCGCCTGGTCGCTGCGCGCCGAGCTCCGTTACGCGGACGGATCGACCGGAAACGCCGAGGTCAGGGCCCCGCAGGGGTTCGTGGGGCGGCGTGGCATGGTCCTCGGCCGACTGGGCCGGGTCCTCCTTGTCCAGGTGGTCGCCTCGGCGCGCCGCGGACTCGTCCTCCGGTTCGCCGGCGGCGCGGTCGGTGCACGTCAGGTGATGTCGGGCCGGTTCAAGAGGCTGTTTGCGATGCGGTGAACATCACCGAAGGCCCGGGAGAGCAGGTATGGAACAATTCCTCCTGCCGGGTAATCTTTCCGGTCGCCGGGTGGCGCTCGTCGAACATTGCGGAGCGGCACCCTTCACCACTGAAGGCAGTAGTGCGCCATTGACCATGGCGCAGGCAGCGCCGCGCCTGGCCGGAACGCGTGCCAGATGTTGCCGCACGCACTTGTGAGAGGACTTGGATGCCGACTAGCGACGTCCCTGATGTGAGCGTCGTCGTCATCGTCTACAACGATGAGGAACGGCTCCCGCGAGCGGTTCGGTCACTTCTCGACCAGACCCTGAACAACCTCGAAGTGATCATCGCCGACGACTGTTCGACCGATGGCACCGAGCGCGTCGCGCGCGCCCTGGAGGCATCCGACCCGCGCGTGCGCTACGTGCGCCTGGAGCAGAACAGCGGCGGCTGCAGCGCGCCCCGCAACCGGGGCATCGCCGTCGCGCGCGCCCCTTACGTCATGTTCCTCGACAGCGACGACGAGCTGCCGCGTCACGCCTGCAAGAGCCTGCTGCTCGTCGCCGAGGAGACCGGCGTCGACTTCGTCACCGGTGAGGTGACCCGCCTCTTCGAGGAGTCGAACACCACCGGCCTCTGGTACCCGCACCTCTTCACCGAGAAGCGGGTCGTGAACGGCATCGCCGAGCGCCCCGAGTACTTCTTCGACCACCTGTCGACGAACAAGCTCTACCGGACCGCCTTCATCCGGGACAACGCGCTGACCTTCCCCGAGGGCATCCACTACGAGGACCAGCTGTTCTCCGCGCAGGCGTTCTCGCTCGCGGAGTCCTTCGCCGTCGTCCCGTGGTCGGTCTACACCTGGCGCCTCGCCCCGGAGAGCGTCTCCATCTCCTCCAGCCGTCACAAGATCCAGAACGTCGCGGACCGCATCGGCGTGGCCCGGCTCATCGACACCTGGTTCGAGGAGAACGGCCGCGCGGAGCTGCGCGCGGAGAAGGACTACAAGTTCCTCCGCCACGACTTCCGTCTGTACCTGGGCGACCTGCCGTTCCGTGACACCGGCTGGGTCGCCGAGTTCGCGGACGTGGTCAACCCGTACCTGGACGAGATCTCCGACGAGACCTACGCCCGGCTCTCCCGCGAGGAGCGCGTCTGCATCCACCTGCTGCGCACCGGCCGCCTCGAAGACCTCCAGGTCGCGGCCCGCCAGCTGGGCCGCCCGCAGCTCGCCCCGCGCTTCGTCACGGACCAGGACGGGGCCACCTACTGGGGCGCCGTCGCCCCGGCCGACGACGCCGCGCGCGCCGAGCTGGACATCAGCGAGTGGTACATGCGCGAGCAGGTGCTCGCCACCGGCCGCATCCGGCACGAGCTGACCTCCGTGACGATGCGGGGCCCGGTCCTGCACCTGGAGATCCGCACGTTCGACCCCGCCGGCCTGATCACCGAGGGCACCCAGGCCTCGGTGAAGCTGGCCGCGCACAAGACGCCGCTCTCGGTGCCGCTGACCCTCCACCCGCAGGGCGAGGGGCAGTACGTCTCCAAGGCCGCGCTCGACCTCCGCAAGGTGCCCGTCGGCAAGGTCGGCGTGGCGACCCGCCGCCACCCGGTGATCGCCCTGGAGCGGGACGGCGCGCGCCGCACGGACATCCTGCTGGCCGAGCACGACCAGCCGGACTTCCGGGCCACCGTCACGTACCACACGTTCGGCATTCACCACCTCCGCATCAGGGCGGAGCAGAAGGGTGCCGGACGCCTCGAGGTGACCTGGCAGCGCTCCGGCGTCCTGAAGTCCCTCGAACCGCTCGGCCCCATGGCCCGCAAGGCCAAGGGCAAGGTCGGCAAGGTCAGGAAGATCCTCGTCGGCAACGAGGGCAAGGCCACCGCGTACGACGCCGTGTCCAAGCTCCCGCGCAAGCGCAGCCTCGCCGTGTTCGAGGCGATGGAGGGCCGCGGCTACGCGGACAGCCCGCGCTACATCTACGAGGAGCTCAAGCGCCGCAACCTCCCGATCGACGTGGTCTGGGCGTACTCCGGCGACCGCTCGTCCTTCCCGAAGGACGTGACCCTCGTCCGGCGCGGCAGCTTCGCGTACGGGCGTGCGCTGGCCCGCGCCACCTACTGGGTCGACTCGCACAACCTGCCGTACCTGTACCCGAAGCCCAAGGGCACCCGGTACCTGCAGACCTGGCACGGTCAGACCTTCAAGGCGATGGGCTTCGACGTACCCTCGCTGCGGAGCGCGTCGGAGATCGAGAAGGGGCGCTTCCGCTCGGCCGTGGGCCGCTGGGACGCGCTCGTCTGCCCGTCCGCCGAGTTCGAGCGGACCTTCGTGCCGGCCTTCGAGGTGGCGGCCGAGCTGATCCGCTCCGGCTACCCGCGCAACGACGTGCTGGTGCGCTGGGCCGAGCCCGAGCAGCAGGCCAGGGCCGCCACCGTCCGCGAGGCCCTGAACGTCCCGGCCGACAAGAAGGTCCTGCTCTACGCCCCGACCTTCCGTGACGCGGCCCGCCGCACCGGGCAGTCGGTGCGCGTGGACTTCGAGGCGCTGGCCCCGCACCTGTCCGACGAGTGGATCATCGTCGTCCGGACCCACCCGTACGACCGGTTCAAGATCGCTCCGGAGCTGGGGCACTTCCTGCGCGACGGCTCCTCCTACGCCGACATCAACGACGTGATGCTGGCCTCGGACGCGGTCCTCACGGACTACTCGTCGCTGATGTTCGACTACGCCAACACCGGCCGCCCGATCATCCTCTACACGGACGACTACGAGGCGTACAAGGGCGGCGACCGCGGCACGTACTACGACCTCGAGGAGATCGCTCCCGGTCCGATGGTGACGACCACCGAGGACCTCGCCGCCGCCGTGCGGGACCTGGAGGGCACCCAGGAGCGCCACGCCCAGCGGTACGCGCGCTTCCAGGAAATGTTCTGCTCGTACGAGACCGGCCACGCCAGCAAGATGGTGGTCGATGCTTTTTTCGAAGGCGGCACCCATGACTGAGGCCTCCCCTGTCCGCAACGTGTTCTTCGTCGGCATCGACGTCGACTCGATGGGCGGATCCCAGCGGGTGCTGCACACCCTCGCCCAGGGCATGGGGGAGCGCGGTCACCGCGTCGAGCTGATCGGCATCCGGCCGAGCCCGGAGCCGTTCCCGTACAACGCCACGCGCGCGTACCGGCACTCGACGCTCTACCCGGCCCCCTCCGAGCCCAAGCCGCCCGTGCGCACGGTCGGCGACCGGATCAGCCTGGCGCGCCGTGCCGACGCCCGCCGGGCCCGCTCCGACCGCGACAACGCGCGCGCGGAGTTCGAGCGCAAGCTCGCCGAGGTCGAGGACGGTTACATCGTCTTCGGCTCGCCGTGGGCGGTGGACTGGGTCATGCCGCTGAAGTGGCGTCACCTCAAGGGCATCGGGCAGTACCACGAGTCCTTCGCGCAGGCGAAGCGGAGCGCCAACCTGGGCCTGATCCGGCGCCACTACCCGGCGCTGGAGCAGACCCTGGTGCTCTCCGAGGGCGACGGGGTCGAGTTCGTCAACCAGCGCGTCCCGAACGTGCGGGTCATGCCGAACCCGCTGCCGTTCTTCCCGGACGAGCTGGCCCCGCTCGACACCCGCAGGATCGGCGCGGTCGGCCGGCTCGACCCGATCAAGCGGTACGACCGGATGATCGAGGCCTTCGCCCAGGCCCACCAGGGCCGCGACGGCTGGGAGCTGCACCTCTTCGGCGAGGGCCCGCTGGAGGGCGAGCTCCGGATGCGCGCCGAGGACCTCGGCGTCGCCGACCAGGTCGTGTTCCGGGGCACGGCGCAGGACATGGCCGCCGCCTACCGCGAGCTGTCCGTCGTCGCGATCAGCAGTGAGCGCGAGGGTCGCCCGATGGCGCTGGCCGAGGCCGCCGCCTGCGGCGTGCCGTGCGTGAGCTTCGACGTCTCCGGCGGTGTCCGGGAGCTCGTCGCGGACGGCGTCTCCGGCACCCTGGTGCCGCCGGCCGATGTGCCGGGCCTCGCCGCCGCGCTCGGCGAGCTGATGGACGACTCCGCGATGCGCCTGCGGTACGGCAGGGCGGGCCGCGAGCACGTCGCGCACCTGGCGCTGCCGCACGTCCTCGACCAGTGGGAGGCGGCGTTCGACGAGATCGAGCGCTAGTCCGACCCGGATCGAACGGTCACGGAAGCCCCGCCCCGACCCGTGTCGGAGCGGGGCTTCCGCGTGTCGGGAACGGGTGTCCGGGCGGTGTTCTCGCGTGTCGGGAACGGGTATCCGGGTGGGGCCTCGGCGTGTCGGGACGTCCTCGCAGGTCGCGTGTCCGGGGCCACTTCCGCGGCCGCCGGAGGGCCCGGAGGCTGTGACTACACTGTCGGAATGACCTGGCTCATCACCGGCGGCGCCGGTTACATCGGTTCCCACGTCGTCAAAGCAATGACCGAGGGCGGCGAGCACGTCGTCGTGGTCGACGACCTCAGCACCGGCAACCCCGCGCGCGTCCCCGAGGGCATCGTCCTGGAGCAGGGCACGGTCCTCGACCGCGCGTTCCTCGACCGGGTGCTGCGCGAGCACCGGATCAAGGGCATCGTCCACCTGGCCGGCAAGAAGCAGGTCGGCGAGTCCGTCGAGAAGCCGCTGTTCTACTACCACGAGAACGTGACGGGTCTGCAGACCATCCTCGACGCGGCCGCCTCCGCGGGCGTGAAGAGCTTCCTCTTCTCCTCCTCCGCCTCCGTCTACGGCATGCCCGACGTGGACCTGGTCACCGAGGACACCGAGTGCCTGCCCCTCAGCCCGTACGGCGAGACCAAGCTCGTCGGCGAGTGGATGGCGCGCGCCGTCGGCCAGGCCCACGGTCTCTCCACGGCCTGCCTGCGGTACTTCAACGTGGCGGGCGCGGCCGCCCCGGAGCTCGCCGACACCGGTGTCTTCAACCTGGTGCCGATGGTCTTCGAGCGTCTCGACGCCGGCGAGTCCCCGCGCATCTTCGGTGACGACTACCCGACGCCGGACGGCACCTGCATCCGCGACTACATCCACGTCGCCGACATCGCGGACGCGCACCTGGCCGCGGCCCGCGCGCTCGTCGCGGCGGCCGAGGCCGGCGAGACGGCCACGCTGACCCTGAACATCGGGCGCGGCGAGGGCGTGTCGGTGCGCGAGATGGTGAACCTGATCAACGAGATCACCGGTCACAGCGTCGAGCCCCTGGTCACCCCGCGCCGTCCGGGCGACCCGGCCCGCGTGGTCGCCTCGGCGGAGCGCATCGAGTCGGAGCTGGGCTGGAAGGCGCAGCACGACGTCCGTTCCATGATCAGCTCGGCCTGGGAGGGCTGGGGCGCGAACCGCGCGGTCCGCGCGACGGTCTGACACGAGCGACACGCGGAGGCGGGGTGCCCCTGATCGGGGCACCCCGCCTCCGCGTGCCGGTGCCGGTGCCGGTGGCGGTGCCAGCGCCGGTGCTAGTGCCGGCACCCGTGTGCGGGTCTGTGTCCGGGCGCCTCAGGGACGGTGGATGCGGTCCACCCCGTAGTACGTGGCCGTGCACTGCGCCGCCCAGTCCCGCGCGTACGAGGAGGCGAAGAGCGGCTCGGTGAGGCCGCCGATGAGGAGCGGCTCGTACCCGACGTCGCGGGCACCCGCCGCCACCTCCGCCCGGATGCGGGCGTTCTGACGGTCCCAGGCGGCAGCGCGTACCACCGTCTCCGTGGTCAGCGCGTACACCGGCTGCACCAGGGCGGCCGCGCTGCCGACGGCGACCGCGCCGATCGCGACGAGCGCGGCGGCCCGTCCCGCCGGGCGCGGGGACTCCAGCAGGCGGCGCCCCAGCAGGCTGCCGCCCCACGCCCCGTACGCGCAGAGGACGAGCAGCAGCGGCAGGAGGAAACTCGTCCAGGTGCGGCCGTACGTCCAGCCGACGTCGCCGTATCCGCTGCGCAGTCCGAAGACCACGGCCAGCGAGCCGAGGGCGATCAGCGGGAGCGGCAGGAGCACCGCGACCAGGAAGAGCCAGCGGGGCGGGAGCCCCGCGGCGCTCCCGTGGGGGGCGCCGCCGTCCCGCCGGGCCCCGGCGGTGGCCAGCGCCAGGCCGAGCAGCGCGCCGACGGCGACGGCCCCCAGGTACGCCCACTGGCCGCCGACCGTCTGCCAGAGGCGCCACCAGTCGTGGAAGGTCGCTCCGAGCTCGGCCGCCGACAGCGGCTCGGGCGGGTGCTGGGCGCGCCGCCAGCGTGCGCCGGGTGAGGTGTAGAGCAGGACGAGCCCGATGAGGAGCCCCAGGCAGGCCCCCGCGCACCAGGTGGAGACGTACCGGTCCTTCGTCCAGCCGAACCGTGGCAGACAGAGGATGCCGACGGTGGCCGTGAACAGACCGGCCACCAGGGTGAACGGTTCGCTCAGCATGCCGAGCGCCGCCCCGACCAGGAGCGCCGACCCCACCGCCGCGGTCCTGGCCCACCGCACGCCGCAGCGGGCGGCCCGGACGGCGCCGAGCACGGTCCAGAGGCCGATCACGCTCGGCAGGGTGTGCGAGATGGTGGCGGGCGCCCAGAGCAGCACCTGGTACGAGCGGGTGCCGGCGAAGAACAGCAGCGCGGGGAGGAGCGCCGCCACGGCCACGAGCGGGACGGTGGGTTGCCGCGCGGGTTCGGCGGGCCCGGTTCGCACGGCCGTGGCGCGGTGCAGGGAGCGCAGGGCGGCCCGGGCGAGCAGGAACAGGCCGGCGGCGAGCGCGACCACGAGGAAGGCGGGCAGCAGCTTCGGCCCTCGCATGCCGTCGGAGTAGAGCAGGCCGGTCAGGAACGCGTTGGTGACGCGTCCGTTCTGGGTGTCGTAGAAGTCCGCCGTGATGCCGAGGACGCCCATGTCCCGGGCCTTCCAGAGCGCGCACCAGTCGTCCGACGTGGGGCGTACGTACAGCCCGAGGAAGGCGCCGACCGCGAGCAGTGCCCCCGCCCCCGCGGCGACGACGAGCGCGACCCGGGGGAGCGCCCGCCGGAGACCTCCCGAGGACGCGGGGTCCTGTCCGCCGTCGTCCGGCATCCGTGCCTCACCACGCTCCGAGAGGGTCGTCCTACTCACCGGTCTTCGCTCCAGGTGGCCGAGGTCCGCACGCCTGGACCCGTGGCACGGCACAGCCGGGGCAGCGTGCCGCCACGGCGTCGTCCGTACGGGTCTCTACGGGTGACAAAAGAGTAAAAATGCCACGTATATCAATATCTGCCCCGCATGCTTTGCTGCATGGACGACATGCCGACCGGGGGAGGCCACTCGGGCGACGCCGGACGGTCACCGCCGCTCCGTACCCTGGCCGCGCTGCTCGAAGGAGAGTCCGGTGGCGGTCCCTCAGGACGTACTCTCGCCCATCCCTCTGGAGTGACCGTTCAATGACCAGGCTTTCCGTCGTCGTCCCCTGCTTCAACGAGGAGGACGTCGTCGAACGCTTCGACGCGCGGATGCGCCAGGTGCTCGACACGCTCCCCGTCGGCTACGAGATCTGCTACGTCGACGACGGCAGCTCCGACGGAACGCTGGACAAGCTCCGCCAGATCGCCGCCCGGCACCCGCACCGGACCCAGTACGCCTCCTTCAGCCGCAACTTCGGCAAGGAGGCCGCCATGCTGGCCGGGCTCCGCAAGTCCACCGGCGACGCCGTGGTCATCATGGACGCCGACCTCCAGCACCCGCCCGAACTCCTCGCGCGCATGCTGGACCTGCACCACCAGGGCCACGACCAGGTGATGGCACGGCGGACCCGCGAAGGCGACAAGAAGCTCCGCTCCGCGCTCAGCCGGATGTACTACCGGGCCGTCAACCGCTGGGTCGACGTGGAACTCACCGACGGCGTCGGCGACTTCCGTCTGCTCTCCCGCCCCGCCGTCGACGCCCTGCTCTCGCTGCCCGAGTACAACCGCTTCTCCAAGGGGCTCTTCTCCTGGATCGGCTTCGACACCGTCACCTTCGACTATCAGAACGCCGCACGCGAGGGCGGTGAGACGAAGTGGCGGTTCAGCTCCCTGGTCAACTACGGCATGGACGGGCTGATCTCCTTCAACAACCGTCCGCTGCGCATCGCGCTCTGGCTCGGGATGATGCTGAGCGGCCTCGCCGCCCTCTACGCGGTGTGGGTGACCGTCGCCGCCCTCTCCCAGGGCGTCACGGCCCCCGGCTACGTCACCCTGGTCGCGATCATCGTGGGCCTCGGCGGCGTGCAGATGGTGATGCTGGGGCTGATCGGCGAGTACATCGGCCGCATCTACTACGAGACCAAGCGCCGGCCGCACTTCCTCGTCAAGGAGACCCACCGCTCCTTCGGCCGAGGGGCCGCCGAACGCGCCGCCGCCGAACGGATCCGCGTCGTGGCCGGCGAGGCCGTCGCCACCGAGGTCGTGGCCACCGAGGGGGAGCGCTGATGGGCACCGACCCGGGCAGGCCGGCCCGCGCGGGGCGCGGACGCCTCGCCGAGATATTCCGCTTCGCGCTCGTCGGCGGGGTCAACACCGGCACCTTCTTCGGGTGTTACCTGCTGTTCCACCCGTGGATGCCGTACTTCGCCGCGTACTCCCTCGCCTTCCTCCTCAGCATGATCGGCTCCTTCTTCCTCAACACCTACTTCACCTACCGCACCCGGCCGACCTGGAAGAAGTTCGCCCTCTTCCCCCTCACCAACGTCACCAACTACCTGGTGCAGAGCGTCGGTCTGTACGCGCTCGTCACCTGGGCCGGAATGGACGACAGAATCGCGCCACTCGTCGCCGCCGTCGTCGCCATCCCGTTCACCTACCTGATCTCGCAGCGGATCCTGGTGCCCCGGGGCGCCGGACACGGCCCCGAGGACTCCGGTCCAGGGACCGGAACGGACGAGCGGCAGCCCTCCCGCCTCGCGTAGATTGCCCTGGCGGCCGCAGCGTGAGCACGCGGCGCGAAGGACAGCCGAGTGAGGACGACGCAGGTGGCGGCAGACGTGACGACGCAGGTGACGGGACAGACGGACGCGACGAGGCAGTACGTGACGGAGGCCCGCAGGATCGTCGTCAAGGTCGGCTCCTCCTCGCTCACCACCGCCTCCGGAGGGCTCGACGCCGACCGCGTCGACGCCCTCGTCGACGTGCTCGCCAAGGTCCGCAGCGGAGGCGAGAAGGAGATCGTCCTCGTCTCCTCCGGCGCCATCGCCGCCGGTCTCGCACCGCTCGGCCTCACCCGCCGCCCCAAGGACCTCGCCCGCCAGCAGGCCGCCGCCAGCGTCGGCCAGGGGCTCCTCGTCGCCCGCTACACCGCCTCCTTCGCCCGCTACGGCGTCCGCGTCGGCCAGGTCCTCCTCACCACCGACGACACCAGCAGGCGCGCCCACTACCGCAACGCCTACCGGACCCTCGACCAGCTGCTCGCCATGGGCGCGCTGCCGGTCGTCAACGAGAACGACACCGTCGCCACGGACGAGATCCGCTTCGGCGACAACGACCGGCTCGCCGCCCTCGTCGCCCATCTCGTCCGAGCCGACCTGCTCGTCCTGCTCTCGGACGTCGACGGCCTCTACGACGGCGACCCGGCCAAGCCCGGAACGTCGAGGATCGCGCAGGTCAGCGGCCCGGCCGACATCGCCCATGTGGAGATCGGCTCGGCCGGCAAGGCCGGCGTCGGCACCGGCGGCATGGTCACCAAGGTCGAGGCCGCCCGGATTGCCGCCGCCGCCGGCACCCCCGTGGTCCTCACCTCCGCGAGCCGCGCCGCCGACGCCCTGGCCGGCCGGGACACCGGCACGTACTTCCACCGCACCGGCCGCCGCTCCGCCGACCGCCTCCTCTGGCTCGCCCACGCCTCCACCCCGCAGGGCTCCCTGACCCTGGACGACGGAGCCGTACGCGCTGTCGTCGAGGGCAAGAAGTCCCTGCTCGCGGCCGGTGTCGCGGGAGTCGAGGGCGACTTCGTGGCCGGCGACCCCGTCGAACTGCGCGACACCGCGGGCCGGGCCGTCGCCCGCGGCCTCGTCAACTTCGACGCCAAGGAGCTGCCCCGGATGCTCGGGCGCTCCACCCACGAGCTCGCCAAGGCCCTCGGTCCCGAGTACGAGCGCGAGGTCGTCCACCGCGACGGCCTGGTCGTCCTCGGCTGACCCTCACGCCCCTCCCGAAACGGCTGAAAGTGCGGCCATCCGGAAGGGACGTTTACCAAAACCGCCCCAAGTACGCCCTCGGGCTGGTCAACTTTGTCTCGGGGGTAAGAGAGCAGGGGCGGGGTACAGCACCACACGCATCACACAGGAGGCCGCCGGTGAGACGAGCGCGCCCAGGGGCCACGCCCCGAGGGACTGCCGAACGCGCCCTGACCAGTGTCGAGGCCGGAGCCGACTTCGACGAGGCACGGGACAGGTCCACGGACAGGAAGACCGAGACCACCGAGACACATGAGGTTCGCGAGGCACGTGAAGCTCGCGAGACACGCGAGGCACGCGCCAAGGAACAGCCCGTGTCCAAGCTCTGGCACATCACCCTCAGCGTGTCGGGTGTGGAGTCGCCGCTGAAGGAGGTGCGACGCGGGCTGGAACAACTGGCCCACGACCACCCCTTCCTGCTGACCAGCCGGTACGCCAACGACCACGCCGAGATCCGGTACTGGGAGGAGGCCCGCGACCTGCACGACGCCGCGGCCGTCGCCCTGCGCCTGTGGGGCGAGCACCGGCAGACCGCCAAGCTGCCGCCGTGGGAGATCGTCGGCCTCGAGGTCATCGACCGCGAGACCTACCACCAGCGGATCGCGGAGGGCTACGGCCCGCCACCGGCCGCCCCGGTCGGCGTCCACCCGTACTGACGGACGCGCCGCGTCCCGCGAGGGAGGGGCCGCCTCCGGGTCCTCCGGCGGCGGGAGCTCCTCGCGGCGCGGCGGCGCGGCGGCGGGGCCTGGCCGCGTACGCCGACCTTCGGTCATGTCCCGCGGCGGGGCCGGGTCTCGCGAGCGCCGGGGTACGTCTCGGAGTGCGGGATACGTGAGGGATGTCCGCAGGGGTGCCAGTACCCTGCGGGCATGACCTCGCTCACGCCCCTCGACAACCTGTCCCCGGTCACCCGGGCCGCCTACCGGGCCCGTGGCGCCGCCGCCGAAATCGCGCCACTCCCGCGCGCGGCCAAGGACGACGCCCTGCTGGCGATCGCGGACGCCCTCGAAGTCCGTACCGCCGAGATCGTCGAGGCGAACGCCGAGGACATCGCCAAGGCCCGCGCCGCCGGGACCAGCGAGGCGATCATCGACCGGCTCACCCTCACCCCCGAGCGCGTCCGGGCCATCGCCGCCGACGTCCGTGACGTCGTCGCACTGCCCGACCCCGTCGGCGAGGTCGTCCGCGGCTCGACCCTCCCCAACGGCATCGACCTGCGCCAGGTCCGCGTGCCGCTCGGCGTCGTCGGCATCATCTACGAGGCCCGGCCCAACGTCACCGTCGACGCCGCCGCCCTCTGCCTGAAGTCCGGCAACGCCGTCCTGCTCCGCGGCTCCTCCTCCGCGTACGCCTCCAACACCGCCCTGGTGACCGTCCTGCGCGACGCCGTCGGCGGCGCGGGACTGCCCGCCGACGCCATCCAGCTCGTCCCCGGCGAGTCCCGCGAGTCGGTCCGCGAGCTGATGCGGGCCCGCGGCCTCGTCGACGTCCTCATCCCGCGCGGCGGCGCCTCCCTGATCCGGACGGTCGTCGAGGAGTCCACCGTCCCGGTCATCGAGACCGGCACCGGAAACTGCCACGTCTACGTCGACGCCCAGACCGACCTCGACATGGCCGTCGACATCCTGATCAACTCCAAGGCCCACCGGGTCAGCGTCTGCAACGCGGCCGAGACCCTCCTCGTCCACCAGGACGTCGCCGCGGCCTTCCTGCCCAGGGCCCTCGACGCCCTCGCGGAGGCCGGAGTCACCGTCCACGCCGACGAGCGGGTCCTCGCCCTCGCCGAGGGCTCCAAGGCCACCGTCGTCCCCGCCACGCCGGAGGACTGGGAGACCGAGTACCTCTCGTACGACATCGCCGCCGCCGTCGTCGACTCCCTCGACAAGGCCGTCGAGCACATCCGCACGTGGTCCTCCGGCCACACCGAGGCCATCGTCACCACCTCGCAGGCCGCGGCGCGCCGCTTCACCCAGCTGGTCGACTCCACCACGGTCGCCGTGAACGCCTCCACCCGGTTCACGGACGGCGGACAGTTCGGCTTCGGCGCGGAGATCGGCATCTCCACCCAGAAGCTGCACGCCAGGGGCCCGATGGGCCTTCCCGAGCTGACGTCGACCAAGTACATCGTCACCGGCGACGGTCACGTCCGGTAATCCCTCCTTTCGGTACGGGCCGGGAGGGTTCGCACTCTCCCTGCCCAAAACCACCTTCCGGGGCTACTCTGAATCCGTGCCGGACGACGTGGGGGGCACGCCGTTCCAGGACGGCGGGGACCCTGAGGACTCTGTCGACCGCGGAGGCGCCGACGAGGTCTACGCCGACGTGGTGTTCGACGAGGACTTCGTGCGGGCCGCGACGGTCCACGAACCGACCGCGGTCGAGCGACTCCTCGCCGCTGCCCAGGCCCGTGCCGAGGCCGAGGCCGCCCGCGCCCGCGCGGGTGGGGGACCGGGCGACGACGACTTCTACGAGGAGTGCCACGACTCCTCCGCCCTCACCTACGAGCCGGACGACATCGGCGACGACGCCAGCCCCTACGGCCGTCACGGCGGCGCCCTGCGCCCCTACCGGGGCAGCGCCCGCTGGCACCGCCCGACCGCCTGGCTCCTCGCCCTCGTCATGGGGGTCGGCATGGTCGCCCTGGCGTTCAGCGCCGTCTACCGGGGCGCGGCGGCCAACCGCCAGGACCAGATGCCGCCGCCGGCCACGACCGGTGTCGACACGCCCAACCCGAACCCGGGACCGCCCGCCGCCCACGCCCCCGCGGCACGCTCCGCGTCCCCGAAGTAACGCTCGGCGTCCCCCTGGCGGCCGAACCGCCCGGCTCCTCCGAGCCTCCCGCACACCCTGACGGCGCAATTCTTCCGAACTGTCGGACGGCTCGGCGTTTACCGAAGCCCCGGCGGACCTACCCTGAAGGTATGGCAGGGCGTGGCGACCCGCCTGAGGGGACGCCCGAGGGGTTCCCCGGCGGTGGTGAGGACGAGTACCGATCCGTCGTCTTCGACGAGGCGTTCGTCCGCGCTGCCCACCTCCAGGAGTTCTCGGCCCGGGAACGGATGGGCGAGCACGCCCAGGCCGTCCGCAGTCTCGGCTCTCCCCGGGAGGGCCGGAGCGGTTCCCGTCAGGCCGTCCTGCTGGTCCTGCTGATCCTCCTGGCCTTCGGCACCGCCATCTACCTGGGGGTGCGCAATCCGTACCAGCCGCCCGCCGACCAGCGGGCCGAGCCCTTGCGGACCACCGTGGTCCCCCTCGCCCCGCAGGGCACCGTGCCGGGCGGGGTGCCCGACCGGCTCTTCGACCACAGCCCCGTCGCCGAGTACCGCACCGGCGCCGCCGGCATCAACCTCCCCGTCACCGGACGCACCACCCACTTCGCCGAGAGCCAGGTCGTCACCGCCCTCAGCATCGCCAAGGAGTACCTGGTGGCCTCCTCCCTGGAGCCCGGCGTGGTGGCCGGGGCGACCGTGCGTCCCCCGCGCCTGCTGCTCGACCCCGACCAGCTGGAACAGTTCGACCGGAGCGTCGAGACACCCGCCGACGACGGCCGGCACGCCCTCGCCGCCTGGCTCGTCCGCTTCGACCCCCGGAAGGTCGCCCTCGCGGACCCCGCCGTGCGCGTCCAGGGCACCCTCCGCTTCGAGGAGACCAGCTCCGACACCCTGGACGTCACCGCGGACCACACGTACACCTACGCGCTCCGCCCGGCCGGCCAGGGCGGTGGGCCGGTCGCCGCGGCGTCCCTCTTCACCGTCCACCGCGAGGTGCACTTCCGCTTCGACCGCGAGGACCTGCGCATGCACCGGACCGAGCTGGTCACCAGCACCGTCGAGGCGGGCCCGCAGGCGTGCGGCGCGGACACCACCGGCTCCCTGAAACCGCTCCTGGCGGGAGCGCGGGCCCCCGAGGCCGGCGGACCGGTGGTCACCGACCCGTACGCCACGGGCCGGCCCGCCGCCCCCTCGCTGTGCGGAGCGCTCGCGCCGAGCGCCCAGCCCTCGCTCCCGTCCTGACGCTCCAGGCCTTGTCCGGGCACTCCTGACGCTCAGGCCTTGGCCGGATGACGCTCAGGCCTTGCCCGGGTGACGCTCAGGCCTTGGCCGGGCCGTCCTCGGAGCCGCTGTCCCCGGCGCCCTTGTCGTCCTCGGCGGTGCCGCCACCGTCCGACTTGCCCGGGCCGCCGGCGAACCGGTTGCGCAGCCGCCCGCCCAGGTCGCCCGCCAGGTCACCGGCGCCCCCGGCTATGTCGCCGACCAGCTTCATCAGCGGATCCTTGCTGGTCCGCACCGTGTCGGCGTAGTGCCCGGCCGACTCGCGGAAGGAGTCCGTGACCGAGGTGTCCTTGTCCTCCGACCGCTTCGGGTAGTGACCGTCCATGATCCGCTGGTAGTCGCGGGTCTCCGACCACTTCTTCAGCTCCGCCGCCCGCACGGTGGTGAAGGGGTGCGTGCGCGGCAGCACGTTGAGGATCTTGAGGACCGAGTCCCGCAGGTCCCCGGCCTTCTCGTACTCGTCGGCCTGGGCCAGGAACGCGTCCACGTTCATCTCGTGGAGGTGGTTGCCGCCGGCGATCTTCATCAGACCGCGCATCGAGGCCTGCACGTCCTGGCCGACGAGCAGCCCGGCCCGGTCGGCCGAGAGCTCCGACTTGCGGAACCACTCGCGCAGCGCCGTCACGATGGCCATGATCGCGACGTTGCCCAGCGGGATCCAGGCGATCTTGAGCGCCAGGCTCGTCAGGAAGAGCAGCACCGTGCGGTACACGGAGTGTCCGGAGAGGGCGTGGCCGACCTCGTGGCCGACGACCGCCCGCATCTCCTCCTCGTCGAGGAGCTCCACCAGGCCGGTGGTGACGACGATGATCGGCTCGTCCAGGCCGATGCACATCGCGTTGGGCTTGGGGTCCTGCGTCACGTACATCGGCGGGACCTTCTCCAGGTCCAGGATGTAACAGGCGTCCCGCAGCATGTCGTTGAGATGGCTGAACTGCGCGTCGCTCACCCGGACGGAGTCCGAGAGGAAGAGGAGTCGCAGGCTGCGCTCGGGCAGCAGCCCGCTGAGCGCCTTGAAGACCGTGTCGAAGCCGCTGAGCTTGCGCAGCGCCACCAGCGCCGAGCGGTCGGCCGGATGCTCATAGGCCCGCGAGGAGATGCCGGGGAACCGCTTCCGCTGCCTGCTCGGCACGTTCCCCTGGTCGTTCTCGGTCATGGATGCCCCCTGTTCGTACGAGTCGGTGCTCGTCCCCCTGACGGGACCCAGCCTAGGCGGTGGAGCTACCGTGTGCCGGGGCCTGTGGATAACTCGGGCACCAACGACCACGGAGGAGCACGACCGACATGCCGGACACCGTCGACACCGCTGCCGCCCTGCTCGCGGCCGCCGCACAGGAGGGGCCGGGGGACACGCTTCGCATCGTGCTGCTCGCCTCGATGGTGGGCGGCGCCCTGCTGGCCTGGTTCCTCCTGCGGGGCTACCGCAGCGATGACACCGTGGACTCCGACGCCCCGGACGGCGCCGGCGGAGGCCGGGACGTGGCCGGCGGAGCCCCGGACGGCGCCGGCGGAGCCCCCGACGTGACCGATCGAGCCCCGGACACGGTCAAGGACCGTGACGCCAACGCCTGAGTCGGCGTGAGCCCGTCCGGACCGCCCGCATACGATGTGCGCGAAGTCTCCGCTCCCATCCCCGATCGATAGGTCTGTCGAAGATGAGCCTCCACAGCACCGCCGCCAACCTGGTCTCTCTCGCCGAGGGCGCCGAGCACGGCGGCAACCACGAAAGCCTCAGCCCCTACCTCACCGGTCTGGGTGCCTTCGGTGCCCTGATGCTCCTGCTGTGGATCACCACTCGCTTCAACCGCGACCGCTGAACCGGCGACCCTGATCAGGCGTCCGCTGCCGTGCCAGTAGGCTCTGCACGCATGGGAGAGCAGGAAGTGCCTACTGGCGGGCGCGGGAAGCGCCGAGTCGGCGTGATGGGCGGGACCTTCGACCCGATCCACCACGGACACCTGGTGGCGGCGAGCGAGGTGGCCGCCCTGTTCCACCTGGACGAGGTGGTGTTCGTGCCGACAGGGCAGCCGTGGCAGAAGAGCCACAAGGCCGTCTCGGCCGCCGAGGACCGCTACCTGATGACGGTCATCGCGACGGCGTCCAACCCACAATTCTCGGTCAGCCGGATCGACATCGACCGCGGTGGCGCGACCTACACCATCGACACCCTGCGGGACCTGCGCTCTCTCAACAGCGACGCGGACCTCTTCTTCATCACCGGGGCCGACGCGCTGTCGCAGATCCTCACCTGGCGCGACGCCGAGGAGCTGTTCTCGCTCGCGCACTTCATCGGCGTCACCCGGCCGGGCCACGACCTCACCGACGACGGACTGCCCAAGGGCGGCGTCTCGCTGGTGGAGGTGCCCGCGCTCGCCATCTCCTCCACCGACTGCCGGGCGAGGGTCGCGCAGGGCGATCCCGTCTGGTACCTGGTCCCGGACGGCGTGGTGCGCTACATCGACAAGCGCCAGTTGTACCGCGGCGAGTGAGCTTCGGGGAGGGGCACCGGTGAACGATCAGCAGCATCCGTACGACCCGTACTATCCGCAGCCGCAGATCATCGGCTACGACGAGTACGGGCAGCCGGTGTACCAGCAGCCACAGGCGCCCCAGGGTGCCACCGGGCAGCACTACGACCCGTACGGCGGCCAGGAGCAGGCCCAGCAGGCCCAGCAGCCGCAACAGGCGTACGGCTACGACCCCTACGCCCAGCAGCAGTACCAGGAACCACAGCAGCAGCCCCAACAGCCGCAGCAGCACCAGGGGCAGCAGTACGACCCGTACGGACAGCAGGGCTACACCTACCCGTCCTACGACACGGGACAGCAGTGGGCCACCCAGGCGGAGCCCGCACCCGCCCCCGTACAGGCCCAGGCACCCGTGCAGGCCCCGCCGGCCGCGTCCGTCGCGGCCCCGGCCGGTGTCCCCGGGCAGCGCCCGGCCTCCGAGCGGCCCGCCCCCGCCCGCCAGGAAGCCGCCGCCGACGACGACCGCGAGTACCGCACCGAGCAGTTCTCGTTCATCGAGGAGCCCGACGAGGACTCCGAGGACGTCATCGACTGGCTGAAGTTCACCGAGAGCCGCTCGGAGCGGCGCGAGGAGGCCCGGCGCCGAGGGAAGAACCGGGTCATCGCGCTCGTCGTCGCGCTGGTCCTCGCGGTCGCCGGCGGCGTCGGCTACCTCTGGACGGCGGGCATGCTCCCCGGGTCGTCCGAGGGGGAGCAGAAGCAGAACACCGCGACCGGTCCGCAGAAGCGCGACACGATCGTCCTCCACCTCCACGACACCACGGGCGGCGGGACCTCCACCGCGCTGCTCGTGAACAACGCCACCACCAACCAGGGCACCACGATCCTGCTCCCCAACTCCCTCGTCGTCGCCGACTCCGAGGGCGCCCCGACCACCCTCGGCAAGTCGGTCGAGGACGACGGTTCCAGCGGGACCCGGGAGGCGATCGGCAACCTCCTCGGCGCCCCGATCACCGGCACCTGGCGCCTGGACACGCCGTACCTGGAGAACCTCGTCGAGCTCGTCAGCGGCATCGAGACGGACACCGACACGGACGTGCCCGCCCCGAAGAAGGGCGCCGAGCCGCTCGTGCGCAAGGGCGAGAAGCAGAGCCTGAACGGCCGGGCCGCCGTCGCCTACGCGACCTACCGCGCGCCCGGCGAGGCCGACACCAAGCAGCTCCAGCGTTTCGGCCAGGTCGTCCACGGGGTGCTCCGCAAGATCTCGGACAATCCCGAGTCCGCCACGGTGACCATCGAGAGCCTCACCCAGATCTTCGATCCGTCGCTCTCCGAGAAGGACCTCGCGGCCTCCCTCGCCAAACTCGCCGAGCACGCCAAGATCGGCGACCACAAGACGGCCCTGCTGCCGGTGGCACAGGACGGCACGCTGGCCGACGGCGCGAGCGACAGTGTGGTGAAGGACATCCTGGGCGGCAAGGTCACCGCCCCCGAGGCGGGCGATGTGACCCGCGTCTCGTTGCGGGACGCCTCCGGCAAGGACGCGACCGAGGCAGCCCGGATCGTCCTGATCAACGGCGGCTACGCCTTCGTGGGCGGAACCAAGGCGGACACCCAGGAGAAGTCGCAGGTCCTCTACGGTGACGACGCCCAGAAGGCGACGGCGGCCGAGGTCGCCGAGACGCTGGGGCTGCCGGCCGGGTCGGTCGCCAGGGGCAAGCCCTCCGGAACGACCGCGGTCACCGTGGTCCTGGGCCAGGACTACAAGGTTCCGGGGGCCCGGTAACGGCGCTCCGGAAAACGTTGGCGGGGCCGTCGGCGGTCCGTGAGACCCTGGAGGGGTACTGGACCGCCGACGAAAGCCTGCATGTGACCGCCACGGATCGCTCCATCGAACTCGTCAACGCCGCCGCTCAGGCGGCCGCAGACCGGCTCGCGCACGACATCATCGCGTACGACGTCAGTGATGTGCTGTCGATCACCGACGCCTTCCTGCTCGCCTCCGCGCCCAACGACCGTCAGGTCAAGTCGATCGTCGACGAGATCGAGGAGCGCCTGAACAAGGACCTCGGCGCCAAGCCGGTCCGCCGCGAGGGCGACCGCGACGCCCGCTGGATCCTCCTGGACTACGTCGACATCGTCGTCCACGTCCAGCACAGCGAGGAGCGGGTCTTCTACGCCCTGGAGCGGCTGTGGAAGGACTGCCCCGAGCTGCCGCTGCCCGAGGACGCGACGAAGACCCGCGGCAAGGGCGCCGAGCACGCCGCCCTGACCGGTGTCGACCTCTCCGAGCACGCCGCCGGGCTGCCGGACGAGGTGGACGGTGAGCTGAGCTGAACACCACCAAGGGCGGCACTGGCCGCCGTATCGTCCTCTGGCGCCACGGCCAGACCTCCTGGAACCTGGAGCGCCGCTTCCAGGGCTCGACCGACATCGAGCTGACGGAGGCCGGCGTCGCCCAGGCGCGCCGGGCCGCCCGGCTGCTCGCCGCGCTGAAGCCGGACGCCATCGTCGCCTCCGACCTGAAGCGCGCGGCGGCCACCGCGGCCGAGCTGGCCGTGCTCACCGGCCACACCGTCGCCCACGACTCCGCGCTGCGCGAGACGTACGCGGGGGAGTGGCAGGGGCTGACCCACGACGAGATCGTGGCGCGGTACGGCGAGCAGTACGCCGCGTGGAAGCGTGGCGAGCCCGTGCGCCGGGGCGGCGGCGAGCTGGAGACCGAGGTGGCCGACCGGGCCGCCCCGGTGGTCCTGGAGCACGCCGACAAGCTCCCCGAGAACGGCACGCTCGTCGTGGTGAGCCACGGCGGCACGATCCGCACCACCATCGGCCGGCTCCTCGGCCTGGAATCCCAGCACTGGGAGAGCCTGGGCGGCCTCACGAACTGCTGCTGGTCGGTCCTCGGCGAGGGTGCCCGCGGCTGGCGTCTGATGGAGCACAACGCGGGCACGCTGCCCGAGCCGGTCCTCGGCGACGACGACTGAGCCCCCGACCTGCCTGCCGGCGCCGGATTTCACTTTCCGGCAGGTCACAGGCTAAAGTTCTTCTTGTTCGCAGCGCGGAGCGCGAAGAACACGAGGGGCTATAGCTCAGTTGGTAGAGCGCCTGCATGGCATGCAGGAGGTCAGGAGTTCAATTCTCCTTAGCTCCACAATCACCGGATCCCGTCCCCAGCAGGGGGCGGGATTCGTCGTTCCGTCACCTCGCGCAGGGACGCGAGCCCGTGGCGGCTCTCCTCGTCGTTCGGCGTGTACGTCACGATCCGGCACTCCGGCATCCCGTTCACGGAGAGCGAGACCGAGGTCAACCGGACCTCGCCCACCCGCTCGTGGCGGAAGACCTTCACCCGCGTCCCCGGAGGGACGACGTCGCCGCTGCGCCACAGCCGCGCGAACTCCGGGCTGGCCTCCGCGAGGAGCCGTACGTACTCCTCCCACGCGGGCTCGCCCACATGGCGGCCGTACGCGCCCCTCAGCTGGGCCACCATCAGCGGCAGCTCCCGCTTCCGGTCGACCACCGGGCAGGTGGGTCCGGGCACGCTGAAGAGCGCCCACAGCACGTTGCGTATGCCGAACGGGCCGGTGTCCAGGCCCTGTCCGTCCTGGAAGAAGAGCCGCTCGTACATGGCGTTCGTCGCGAGCACGTCGTACCGCGCGTTGTAGAGCACCGCCGGGTGCGGGTCGAGGGCGTCGAGGATGCCCTGGATCTCCGGGCTGACCACCTCGACGTCCGAGGGCGATCTGTCCGGCGCGAACGGCACCTCGGCCAGGTGGTAGAGGTGCTCGCGCTCGGGACGGTCGAGCCGGAGCGTGCGGGCGACCGCGTCGAGCACCTGCGCGGACGCGTTGATCGGACGTCCCTGTTCCAGCCAGGTGTACCAGGTGACGCCGACGCCGGAGAGCTGGGCGACCTCCTCGCGGCGCAGCCCCGGCGTGCGGCGGCGGAGCCCCGGCGGCATCCCCACGTCCTCCGGGGTCACCCTGGCCCGGCGGCCGCGCAGGAACGCGGCCAGTTCCGGCCGTCGGCGTCGCTGTGTAGGAATTGCTGCCACGATCGTCACACCCCCATGGTCGAGTCCCCGTGCCGCTGCTGCCAGGTGGTGTCAGTACCCGTATCAGCGGGCTCTCGTTACCCGTATCCGATCGAGGTCACGCTCGACGCATGACCTCGACCGCAAGACGTCCCGTACTCAGTAAAGACGGTGGCACCGACAATCGCCCCGGACCCCTGCTCGGCGTGGTCCTCGCCGCCCAGTTCATGGCGCTCCTCGACGTCTTCATCGTCAACGTCGCCGCCCCCACCATCCGCGCCGAACTCTCCGCGTCCGGGGCCGCGCTCCAGCTGGTCGTCGCCGGATACACCATCGCCTACGCGGTGTTGCTGATCACCGGCGCCCGTCTCGGCGACCTCTTCGGACACCGCCGGATGTACCTCGGCGGCCTCGCCCTCTTCACCGCCGCCTCACTGGCCTGCGGACTCGCGGCCGACACAGGCCAGTTGATCGCCTTCCGGCTCGTCCAGGGCACGGGCGCCGCCCTGATGATCCCCCAGGTGCTCAGCCTCATCCAGCGCAACTTCACCGGCGAACACCGGGTCCGGGCCCTCAGCGCCTACTCCGCCGTCCTGGCCACCGGCGCCGCCGCGGGACAGGTCGTCGGCGGCGTCCTGGTCAGCGCCGACCTCTTCGGCACCGGCTGGCGGCCCGTCTTCCTCGTCAACGTCCCGATCGGCGTCGCGCTGCTGGTCCTCGGCGCCCGGGTGCTGCCCCGCGACACCCCGGCCGGACCCACGCGGGCGCGTGCCCTCGACCTGCCGGGCCTCGTCCTCCTCGCGGCCGCCGTGTCCCTCCTGACCGTCCCCCTGGTCCTCGGCCAGGAGCAGGACTGGCCGCTCTGGTCCTGGCTCTCGCTCGGCGGCTCCCTGGTGCTGCTCGCCCTCTTCGGCGCGTACGAGGCGGGGCTCGCCCGGCGCGGCGGCGCGCCGCTCATCGCCCCGCGCGTCCTGCGCCTCCCCGGCATGGGCCGGGCCGTCCTGTGGATCACCCTGGCGATGGGCGTCAACGCCGGCTTCCTGTTCACCCTCACCCTGCATCTGCAGGGCGGGCTCGGACAGAG
Organism: Streptomyces sp. NPDC002057; assembly: GCF_040296665.1. Taxonomy (NCBI): domain Bacteria; kingdom Bacillati; phylum Actinomycetota; class Actinomycetes; order Kitasatosporales; family Streptomycetaceae; genus Streptomyces; species Streptomyces sp. NPDC002057. Next base: position 98,139 of record NZ_JBEOXR010000018.1, on the reverse strand, counting down.
CGCGCTGCGCGCCGGACTCACCTTCGGACCCGCCGCCGTCGTCTTCGGCACCGTCGGACTGACCTGGCGGCGGTGGCCCGCCGGGCTGCGCCGGATGCTGATCCCGGGCGGGTTCCTGCTCGCCGCCGCGGGCGCCCTCTCCGTCGGCGGGCTGCTCGCGGACGGCGGCACGGGCGGCTGGGGGCTCTTCCCGGCGCTGGGGGCGCTCGGGGCGGGCATCTCGCTGGCCTTCAGCCCGGCCCTGACGGGCGCGCTGGCCTCCGTACGGCCCGAGGACGCGGCCGACGCGAGCGGGCTGCTCGCGACCGTCACCCAGCTCGGTCAGCTGATCGGGGTCGCCGCCTTCGGCACCGTCTTCCTCGGCGCGGCGGCGGGACCCGGAGCGCGGGACTCCGCCGACGCGCTGTGGGCGACCACCCTGGCCCTGGCCGTCACCGCGGTCGTCGGCGCCGCCGTCGGGCCGCCGCGCCGAGCACGCTGACCCTCTTGCGAGGCCATGGCAGAATCGGACGGCCGGAGGGGGACGAGGATCCGGACGGGAGGGTGGCCCAAGTGCTCGGCGACAACGGCGGGGTGTCCTATGGGTGCACGGCCTGCGGCCACAGCTGGAGCTGACTGATGGGTGCACACAGGCGGAAGTGCGACTGGTGCGGCAGCGGCACGCCCATCGTGCGCGACATGGAACCCGTCAATCCGGGGTTCCAGTACTGGTGCGAGGAGTGCGCGCGGGCGCTGATCATAAAAGGCGACCCCATCGAGACGTACCGCGAACTCGAGGGGGAGCCGATCTACGGCCGGCTCCTCGACGAGCACTGCACCCTCAAACGGTTCTACTCCTTCGCCACGGCCTGACGCCGCAGCGTCAGCGCGTACCCCACGAACAGCGCCGTCGTCGTCAGCGGATAGATGGCGGACAGCACCATCTGAGCGGCGTTCTGGTCCAGTTCGGGCCGGCCCGGGTCGTGCGGAACCCACCACAGCGCGAACGAGGCGAAGGCCAGGGCCACCGCCGCCGTCACCGGCCACGGGCGCGTGGCGCGGTCCGCGAGCAGGATCAGCAGCGGCACGCACCAGACCCAGTGGTGGGACCAGGAGATCGGGCTGATCATCAGCGCCGTGAACGCGCAGACGATCACCGCCACCGCCTTGTCGTCGCGCAGCGCGGCCCGGACCGCCAGCACCATCGCCGCGCCGCCCAGGACGGCCGCGGTCACCGCCCACCACATGCCCGGGTCGTCGGTGTGCATCAGCCGGGCCAGGACCCCGCGGATCGACTGGTTGGCGGTCTCCTCGGCGAAGCCGACCCGACCGGTCTCGAACAGCGTCTCCGTCCAGAACTTCTTCGAGTCCGCCGGCAGCGCGAGCGCCACGGCCAGCGTCGTCGCCAGGAACACCCCGGTCGCCGTGGCCGCGGTGCGCAGCCAGGTGTTCCAGGTGCGGTCCCGACGCCACAGCAGCACGCCCGCGACGAGCAGCAGGACCACGAAGAGCCCCGGTGTGAGTTTCACCGCGGTCGCGAGGCCGATCCCCAGGCCGGCCCAGCGGCTGCCCCGGCGTCGGGTGAGATCCCAGAGCACCGCCACCGCTATGAGCAGGTTGATCTGGCCGTACCGCAGGGTCGTCCACACCGGCTCGCACCAGACCACGATCGCGGCGACCCACAGCGTCGTGCGCCACAGGTCGGTGCGGGACAGCGTCGGCCGCACCAGCTGGAGCGACAGCTGGACCAGGGCGACCACCAGGAGCAGGTTCCCGGCGGTCGTGAGCGTCCGCATCAGCGGCACGCCCACGAGGGTCAGGGGGACGAACAGCAGGGCCGCGAAGGGCGGGTAGGTCATGCCGAGGTTCGCCGAGGTGGCGCGCATCGCGTACAGGTCACCGCCCGCCCGTACCGTCTCGCCCTCGGCCCGGTAGACCATCACGTCGAGCATGTTCACGTGGGCGAGGCGTTGCGCCACCCAGAAGGCCGCGAACGAGAGCAGACAGACCGCCGCGGCGGTGGCCAGGGGCCACGGCCGGGCGCGGGTTTTGGAGAGCACGGAGACGGACACAGTCGGCGACCCTACCCGGCAGGTCAGAGGGGCCAGGAGAATCGATTTGGAGATCTGCCGGGGAGCCGGTTAATGTTCTGTCTGTCGCCGCGAGGGAAACCGAGACGGAGACGGAAACAAGCAAGGGGCTATAGCTCAGTTGGTAGAGCGCCTGCATGGCATGCAGGAGGTCAGGAGTTCAATTCTCCTTAGCTCCACAGAAAAGAAGCGGGTCACCCGGATCGGGTGGCCCGCTTCTTCGTGTCCGGCTCCACCGTTTCCCGGGGTCGGCCCCCACGGCGTCTTCGGGCCGGCTCCGCCGTGTGCCGCACCGTGGAACGCCGGTGCGGCCCGCTCGGGCCCTGCGGTACCCTGGCGCCATGCGTGCCGTACGCCTTCTGCTTACCGAGCCGCGCTGATCAGTCCCGACGGATGACAGACATCTGTCGGAGTCGGCGCGGCGTCCCCTCCTGTGCGAGGGGATTTTTCATTTCACGGCAGTCCGTGGCAGTGGGCAGAGACGATCGATGGAGCTTCAAGGACCATGACCGAGATCAATACGGCCGCCGAGACGGCGGCCCCGCATCGCTACACGGCGGCCATGGCCGCCGACATCGAGGCACGCTGGCAGGACTTCTGGGACGCCGAGGGCACGTACGAGGCCCCGAACCCCACCGGTGACCTGGCGGGCGACCCCGCGGTCGCCGCCCGGCCCAAGAAGTTCATCATGGACATGTTCCCGTACCCCTCGGGTGCGGGCCTGCACGTCGGCCACCCGCTCGGCTACATCGCCACGGACGTCTTCGCCCGCCACGCGCGCATGACCGGCCACAACGTGCTGCACACCCTGGGCTTCGACGCCTTCGGCCTGCCGGCCGAGCAGTACGCCGTGCAGACGGGCACCCACCCGCGGGTGTCCACCGAGGCCAACATGGAGAACATGAAGGTCCAGCTGCGCCGGCTGGGCCTGGGCCACGACAAGCGCCGGTCGTTCGCCACGATCGACCCGGAGTACTACAAGTGGACCCAGTGGATCTTCCTGCAGATCTTCAACTCCTGGTACGACGGAGAGGCCGCCAAGGCCCGTCCGATCGCCGAGCTGATCGAGCAGTTCGAGAACGGCACGCGTGAGATCCCGGGCCACGCGCGCGCGTGGAGCGAGCTGACCGCCGCCGAGCGCTCCGACGTCCTGGGCGAGTACCGCCTGGCGTACGCCTCCGACGCGCCCGTCAACTGGTGCCCCGGCCTGGGCACGGTCCTGGCCAACGAGGAGGTCACCGCCGACGGCCGTTCCGAGCGCGGCAACTTCCCCGTCTTCAAGTCCAAGCTGCGCCAGTGGAACATGCGGATCACCGCCTACGCGGACCGCCTGCTCGACGACCTGGACGCGCTGGACTGGCCCGAGGCCATCAAGCTGCAGCAGCGGAACTGGATCGGCCGCTCCGAGGGCGCCCGCGTCGACTTCCAGGTCGGCGACACCGGTGCGATCACCGTCTTCACCACCCGCCAGGACACCCTGTTCGGCGCCACCTACATGGTCCTGGCGCCCGAGCACGACCTGGTCGAGAAGATCGTCCCGGCCGTCTGGCCCGAGGGCACCCACTCCGTGTGGACCGGCGGACACGCCACCCCGTCCGAGGCCGTCGACGCCTACCGCAAGCAGGCCGCCGCCAAGTCCGACGTCGAGCGGCAGGCCGACGCCAAGGAGAAGACCGGCGTCTTCACCGGCGCGTACGCGACCAACCCGGTCAGCGGCGAGCAGGTCCCGGTCTTCATCGCCGACTACGTCCTGATGGGCTACGGCACCGGCGCCATCATGGCCGTCCCGGCGCACGACAGCCGCGACTTCGCCTTCGCCCGCGCCTTCGAACTGCCGATGCGCTGCGTCGTGCAGCCGAGCGACGACCGCGGCACCGACCCGTCGACCTGGGACGAGGCCTTCTCCTCGTACGAGGCCGAGCTGGTCAACTCCTCCAACGAGGACGTGGCGCTCGACGGCCTGGGCGTCATCGACGCCAAGGAGCGGATCACCGCCTGGCTGACCGACCGCGGCATCGGCGAGGGCACCGTCAACTTCCGGCTGCGCGACTGGCTGTTCAGCCGCCAGCGCTACTGGGGCGAGCCCTTCCCGATCGTCTACGACGAGGACGGCGTCGCCCACTCGCTGCCCGAGTCGATGCTGCCGCTGGAGCTGCCGGAGGTCGAGGACTACTCGCCGCGCACCTTCGACCCGGACGACGCGGACACCCAGCCGGAGACGCCGCTGTCCCGCAACGAGGACTGGGTCCACGTCACCCTGGACCTCGGTGACGGCGCGGGTCCGCGCCCGTACCGCCGCGAGACCAACACCATGCCCAACTGGGCCGGTTCCTGCTGGTACGAGCTGCGCTACCTGGACCCGCGCAACTCCGAGCAGCTGGTCGACCCGGCTGTCGAGCAGTACTGGATGGGCCCCCGCGAGGGCATGCCGACCGGCGGTGTCGACCTGTACGTCGGCGGCGCCGAGCACGCCGTGCTGCACCTGCTGTACGCGCGGTTCTGGTCCAAGATGCTGTTCGACCTGGGCCACATCTCCTCGGCCGAGCCGTTCCACAAGCTGTACAACCAGGGCATGATCCAGGCCTTCGTCTACCGGGACGCGCGCGGGATCGCCGTGCCGGCGGCCGAGGTCGAGGAGCGGGACGGCGGCTTCTGGTACCAGGGCGAGAAGGTCACCCGCGTCCTGGGCAAGATGGGCAAGTCCCTGAAGAACGCCGTGACGCCCGACGAGATCTGCTCCGAGTACGGCGCGGACACCCTGCGCCTGTACGAGATGGCGATGGGCCCGCTGGACGTGTCGCGCCCCTGGGACACGCGCGCGGTGGTCGGCCAGTACCGGCTGCTGCAGCGGCTGTGGCGCAACATCGTCGACGAGTCGACCGGTGAGGTCACCGTCGTCGACACCGCGCCCGACGAGGACTCGCTGCGCGCCCTGCACAAGGCGATCGACGGCGTCGGCCAGGACATGGTCGCGATGCGCTTCAACACCGCCATCGCCAAGATCACCGAGCTGAACAACCACCTGACCAAGTCCGGCGGCGCGCTCTCCCGGCCGGTCGCCGAGCAGCTGGTGCTGCTGGCAGCCCCGCTGGCCCCGCACATCGCCGAGGAGCTGTGGCGCAAGCTGGGCCACACCGAATCGGTCGTCCACCAGGGCTTCCCGGTCGCCGACCCGGCGTACGTCGTCGACGAGACCGTGACCTGCGTCGTGCAGATCAAGGGCAAGGTCAAGGCCCGCCTGGAGGTCGCGCCGTCGATCACGGACGCGGAGCTGGAGACGCTGGCGCTGGCCGACGCGCACGTCGTCGCGGCGCTGGGCGGCGCGGAGATCCGCAAGGTGATCGTGCGGGCGCCGAAGCTGGTCAACATCGTCGCGGGCTGACGAGACGGCCGACGGCGACCCGCTGAGGGCGACGCCTGAGGCTGTCGTCCGAGGGCGGTGGTCCGAGGGCTGTCGTCCGACGGCATAGGGGTTTCCCCTACGGGCAGGTTGGGGGTTCCGATGGAACCCTCGGCCTGCCCGTTCCGTTTACGGTGGAGGGACCACACCCGTGGTGACCCACAGACGCCGGAGGGGCGCACATGGAAGAAGCCATCATCACGATCATGGCGCTGCTCTTCTTGTCCTTCGTGGCGCTGGGCGTCTTCGTCACCGTGAAGGCGGTCAAGGCCACCAAGCGCGGCGTCGACCGCACCCTGGGCCAGGCCCGGCGCACGGTCGAGGACACCACGCTGCGGGCCAAGAGCTTCGGTCAGACCGGAGTCCAGGGCGAGCTCGCCCGGCTCCGGCTCTCGCTGCGCACCTCCATGCGGGCCACGCAGGAGGCGCTGCAGGCCGGGGTGGGAGAGGACGCCTCCCTGAAGGAGTCGCTCGACCTGTTCCACCGGCTCAGCGCGCACGGGATCGAACTGGACGGGGACCTCAAGCGCCTTGAGCGGGAGCCCGACAAGACGTGGGTGTCCGGGCAGCTCCCCGAACTCGCCGCGCGGACCGAGCGGATCACGAGCTCGGCCGACGCGCTGCGCCGCGCCGCCCGGGACCGCGCCCTGAAGTTCGCCGAGGACGACCTGTCGACGCTCAGCGAGCAGATCGACGTCGAAGCGGGTGCGCTGCGGCACTGGACCACGGGTCCCGAGACCACGCACGGCACGGCACCGGGAGCGACCTCCGGGAACACGGTGCCGAGGGCCGCACCGGGTCACGAGGGCCCGGGCGCCGCGTCCGGGCACACGGGTCCGGAGGCCGGTGGCGAGCAGCCCGCGATCACGGCGCCCGATCCCCGACTGACCGCCTACCCCTGGGAGAAGTCGGCCCGGCCGGAGACCACCACCTGACGGAACGGGTGCTCGGTCGTGTCCGGGGTGGGGCCGGACTGCCGCGCGGCGGCCCCGGCGGGTAACCTCCCGCTCATGTCCCGGCATGTCGCGATCGTCACCGATTCCACGGCCTACCTGCCACGCCAGACGAGGGAGCGGCACGCCATCATCACGGTCCCGTTGACCGTGGTCATCGGCGACCGCGCCCTTGAGGAGGGCACCGAGGTATCGGCCAAGGCCCTCGTCGAGGCCCTGCAGAAGAAGCGGCCCGTCACCACCTCGCGGCCGAGCCCCGAGATCTTCGCCGAGGCCTACCGCGAGGCCGCCGAGGCGGGTGCGAAGGGCATCGTCTCGCTCCACCTCTCCGCCGAGGTCTCCGGAACCTACGACGCGGCCGTGCTCGCCGCGAAGGACGCACCCGTGCCCGTACGGGTGGTGGACACCCGCATGATGGGCATGGCACTGGGCTTCTGCGTCCTGGCGGCCGCGCAGGTCGCGGAGGCGGGCGGTTCGCTCGACGAGGCGGTCGCGGCGGCCGAGAAGCGCGCCGAGGGGACCTCCGCCTACTTCTACGTCGACACCCTGGACCACCTGCGTCGCGGCGGGCGCATCGGGACGGCTCAGGCGCTGCTCGGCTCCGCGCTCGCGGTGAAGCCGCTCCTCGAACTCGAAGGCGGACGGATCGAGCTGAGGGAGAAGGTGCGGACGGCCTCGAAGGCCATCGCACGGCTCGAGGAGATCGCCGTGGAACGCGCCGGCGCCGGCCCCGTCGACATCGCCGTCCACCACCTCTCCGCGCCCGAGCGCGCGGCCGCCCTCGCGGACCGGCTCGGGGAGCGGCTACCGGGCATGGGAGAACTCCACGTCAGCGAGGTGGGGGCGGTCATCGGCGCCCACACGGGACCCGGACTGCTCGCGGTCGTCGTCTCGCCGCGCTGATCCGCTCCCCGAGCCTTGTCCCTCGGGAGGGTGACGGAGTTGTCCACAGTGGGGGCTCCGTCCACGGAACGCGGATGAGCCCCGCACGGGGCGGTGGTGGTTCCTACCGTCACCTGCATGACTCCTCGTACACGCATCGCATCGACCACCCCCGGCGTCCTCGGCTCGGCGGGTTCTCCCACCAGCGGTCCCGGCAGGGCGCCCGGGTCCGACGGGCGCGGCCGTTCCGGAGGGCGTGGCGCGCCTCCTGGGCGCGCCGGGAGGCGGACCCGGGTCAGGCGGCCCGCCACGGTTCCCGAGGCCGTCGTACGGCGGCGGGGGGACGCGCTGTTCCCGGCGGCGTCGCCGGTGGAGGCGGTCGGCGAGGCCGAGGCCCCGGGGGTGGTGAGTGCGCCCGAGGCGCTGGAGCGTGGGTCACCGCCCGGCCCGTGGTCGCGGCTGAGGGAGGCGCTGCGGGAGCGGACCCCGGTGTGGGTGCAGACGCGGTGCGGGCTCGAACCGAGGGCGCTGGCCGCGCTGACGGTGGTCCTGATCGTGGCAGCGGGTCTCGCGGGCGGGTACTTCTGGACGGGGCGGCCGGAGCCGGTGCGTGCTCCCGAGCTCGTCCGCTCCGCCCCCGTCGCGGCGGCACCCGCCCCACCCACCGGTCCGGGGCCGGGGGCGCGGCCGGGTTCCCAGCCGGTGCCGGCGGCCGTCGGGGCGCGGGTGATCGTCGACGTCGGCGGCAAGGTGCGCAGGCCCGGGGTGCTGACCCTGCCCGCGGGCTCACGGGTGGCGGACGCCCTGCGGGCCGCGGGCGGGGCGAAGCCCGGCGCCGACCTCACCGGACTCAACCGGGCACGTGTGCTGTTCGACGGCGAGCAGGTTCTCGTCGGTCTGCCCGGGGCGCCGGCCGGCGGCGCCCCCGGTGGCTCCGGCTCCGGTCCCGCTCCGGGAAGCGGGGCGGGTGGCGGGCCGGCGGTGCCGTTGAGCCTCAACACGGCCACGGTGGAGCAGCTCGACACCCTCCCGGGCGTCGGCCCGGTCCTTGCCCGGCACATCGTCGACCATCGCGTGGAGCACGGCGGCTTCCGGTCGGTCGGGGAGCTGCGCGAGGTCAACGGCATCGGTGAGCGGCGGTTCGCCGACCTCGAACCCCTGGTCCGGCCATGAGCCGCGTCGAGGCGACGGCGGGGGAGCGGGGGCTCCGTGACTCCTCGCCCGCGCCCTCGGACGAATCCTCGGGCGAGTCCTCCTGGAAGGAGGCGCCCGCCGATCTCCGGCTCGTGCCGCTCGCGGTGGCGGCCTGGGCGGCGGCGGCCTGCGCGGTGGGTGTCGCCGGGTGGTGGACGGTGGCGGGTGTCGCGGTCTGTCTGGCGGGAGCCGGCGTCCTGATGACACCGCTCCCGCGCCGGTGGTTCGGCGGCACGAGCGGTGGTGGCGGTCACGGTGGCGGCGGGGAGCGGGGGCCCACGCCCGGGTGGCGGTTGCGGGCGACCGCGTGGGTCGGGGTCCTGCTGTGTGCCGCGGCTGGGGCCACCTCGGCGGGGCTGCACGCGGCGGACCTGCGGCGCGGACCCGTACCGGCTCTGGCGCGGGAGTACGCGCGGGCGCAGCTGGAGGTGACGGTGACCTCCGATCCCGAACTCACCCGGCCCCGGGTGCGGGGGAGCGCGACGGCGCCGGTCTCCGTCCTCCTGGACGGCGAGGTGACCCGGGCCGAGCGATCGGACGGCACGGTCCACCGGACCAGGGCGCCGGTGCTGCTGATCGTGCCGCCGGGCGAGGGGAGGGAGGAATGGCTGCGGCTCCTGCCCTCCACCCGGCTGCGGGTCGGCGCCCGCCTCGCGCCGCCCTCGCGGTCCGGAGACCCCTTCGCGGCGGTGCTCAAGGTCGACGGGGCCGGACCGCCCCGTGTGATCGGCGCACCGAGCACGCCGCAACGGGCGGCGGGGGAGCTGCGCGCCGGACTGCGACGGGCGACCGAGGGGCTCGATCCGGACGCGCGGGCCCTGCTGCCCGGCCTGGTCGTCGGGGACACCTCCCGGATCGGGCCCGAGCTGCGGGCCGCCTTCGAGGCCACGGATCTCACGCATGTGCTCGCCGTCAGCGGAAGCAATCTGTCGATCGTCCTGTTGCTGCTCGTCGGGCGTCCGGGGCGGGCGCACCAGGTGGAGCGGGGCGGGCTCGCCCCCCGGCTCGGCCTGTCCCTGCGGGTCACCGCGGTGGCCGGAGGCGCGCTGACGCTCGCCTTCGTGGTGGTCTGCCGGCCGGATCCGAGCGTGCTGCGCGCCGCGGCCTGCGGTCTCGTCGTGCTGATCGCGATCGGCACCGGACGGCGGAGATCGCTGATCCCCGCGCTGGCCGCCGCCGTCCTCGTCCTGGTGCTCTACGACCCCTGGCTCGCGCGCAGTTACGGGTTCCTGCTCTCGGTCCTGGCCACCGGAGCGCTCCTGACGATCGCTCCGCGGTGGAGCGAGGCCCTGCGGCGGCGCGGTGTGCCCGACCGGCTCGCGGAGGCGCTGGCCGCGTCACTCGCGGCGCAGGCGGTGTGCGCTCCCGTCGTGGTGGTCTTCGCCGCCCGGGTCAGTCTGGTCGCGATCCCGGCGAACCTGTTCGCCGAGCTCGCGGTGGCGCCCGCGACGGTGTTCGGCTTCGCCACGCTCGCCCTGGCGCCGGTGTGGACCACGGGCGCGGAGGGCCTGGCGTGGGTGGCGGGGTGGCCCGCCGGGTGGATCGCCCGGGTGGCCCGCACGGGCGCTGCCCTGCCGGGGGCGGAACTGTCCTGGCCCGGCGGATGGTGGGGCGGCCTCGCCCTCGCGCTGCTCACGGCCGCCGTGGTGCTCGGGGTGCGCCGGCTGCCGTACCGGGGGACGGTCGGTGTGCTCGTCGCCGCCCTGCTGCTCCTGGTGGTGGTGCGGCCGGCCCCGCTGGCCCGGTGGGCCACCGGATGGCCGCCGCCGGGCTGGGTGTTCGCGATGTGCGAGGTGGGGCAGGGGGACGCGACGGTCCTCGCCGTGGGCGGCGACGCGGCCGTCGTGGTGGACGCCGGCCCCGACCCCGTGCCGGTGGATCGCTGTCTGCGTGAACTCGGGGTGCGCCGGGTGCCGTTGCTGGTGCTGACCCACTTCCACGCGGACCATGTGGCCGGGTTGCCGGGGGTGCTGCGGGGGCGCTCGGTGGCGGCGATCCAGACGACGGGGCTCGAAGAGCCGCCCGCGCAGGCCGCGTTCGTGCGGCGGACTGCGGCGGCCGCGCGGGTGCCGCTGATCCGTGCCGGGCCCGGGGAGCGGAGGAGGATCGGGCAGCTGGACTGGCGGGTGCTCTGGCCGACGGTGGGAGCCGGTGAGTCCTCCGCCGGGCCGAACGACGCCAGTGTCACGCTCCTCGTCCGGGCCGCAGGAGGGCTGACCCTGCTGCTGCTCGGTGATCTGGAACCGCCGGCGCAGCGGGCGTTGTTGCGGGCCCATCCCGCTCTCGCGCCGGTGGACGTGCTCAAGGTGGCCCACCACGGTTCCGCCCACCAGGACCCGGGGCTGATACGGGCCGTACGGCCGAGGCTCGCGCTGGTGTCGACGGGGCGGGACAACCCGTACGGGCATCCCTCGCCCCGGACGGTGGAGGCGTTGCGGGGCGGTGGGGCGAGGGTGCTGCGGACCGATCGGGACGGGGCGATCGCGGTGGTGGGGGCGGGGCCCGGACTCGTGGCGGTGCCGAGGGGAGGGTGAGGCGGTCGGCGGCTGTGCCGAGGGGAGGGTGAGGGGCGCGGGGCCGTGGTGAGGGGAGGGGGACGGGGCTCGTGGCCGGGTCGAGGGGGAGCGGCGGGGGGTGTGGTCGTGGCGACGGGAGGAGGTCCGGAGGGGCGGCCCGCCGGTGTAAAGAAATGCTTGTAAAGAAGTCTTTCTAAAGCTATCTTTCCATCATGCCGGAGACCAGTGACCCACGGCCCGAGGGCGAGCAGCCCCGCAGTATTCGACTCACCGACCCCCGCGCCCTGCGGGCCTACGCCCACCCCCTGCGGATGACCCTCGTGGGACTCCTGCGCGGCAGCGGACCCTTCACCGCCACGCGGGCCGCGGAGCTGACCGGGGAGTCCGTCGCCAGTTGCTCCTACCACCTGCGGATACTCGCCAAGTACGGCCTCGTGGAGGAGGCGCCGGGCGGCCGGGGGCGGGAGAAGCCCTGGCGGGCCACGGCGCGCTACACCGAGTGGCCGGAGTACAGCGAGGACGCGGCGGTCTCGCAGGCCGCCGACGCGCTGAGCGCCGCGATCGCCGAGCGGTACTTCGAGCGGGTCACCGCCGCCATGGAGAACCGTCACCGGCTGCCGAAGGAGTGGCGGGAGGCCGAGCAGTTCGGCGACTCCCTGCTCCACCTCACCCCCGAGGAGCTGACCTCCCTCGGCGAACGGATCAACTCCCTGCTCATGCCCTACGAGGCGCGCGCGTCCGACCCGTCCCTCCGGCCGGAGGGCGCCCGGCCCGTCATCGTCCTGCGGATCGCCTACCTGGACCAGGAATCCCCCGAGAACGAGAAGGAGTGAGCGGGATGACCCTCGCGGAACGCATACCGGAGCTGCTGCGCGAGCGGACCTTCCGCCGCTACTGGACCGGGCAGACCATCTCCCTCGCGGGAGACCAGATATCGCTCATGGCGATCCCGCTCGCCGCCGTCCTGGTACTCGGCGCCGACGCCACGGCGATGGGGTGGCTCAAGGCCGCCGAACTCCTGCCCGCGCTCCTGCTCAACCTGCCGTTCGGCGCCTGGGCCGACCGGCAGGCCAGCCGTAGACGCACCATGATCGCGGCCGACATCGGGCGGGCGGTACTGGTGCTGACGCTCCCCGTGGCGTACGCGCTGGACGTGCTGACGCTCACCCAGCTGTACGTGGTGGCCTTCGGGATCGGCGCGCTCACCGTGCTCTTCGAGGTCTGCAACACCACGCTGTTCGTGGCGCTCGTCCCCACCGAGCGCTATGTGCAGGCGAACGCGCTGGTCAACGGCAGCCGTTCGACGGCTTGGCTGGCGGGGCCCGGGGTCGGCGGACTTCTCGTACAGTTCCTCACCGCCCCCTTCGCCCTGCTCGCGGACGCCCTCACCTATCTGGTGTCGGCCGGCTACCTGGCCCGGATCAAGCCGGTCGAACCTCCGCCGGCCCCCGTGGCCAAGGGGCACTTCACGGAGGGGCTGCGCTGGCTGGTCCGGGAGCGTTCGATGCGCGCGCTCTTCGCCGCCTCCGGAACCGTGCAGTTCTTCAACTACATGTTCCACACCCTCTTCGTGCTGTACGTGACCACCGAACTGGGCATCGGCGCGGGCCTGCTCGGCCTGATTCTCGGAGCGGGAGCCGTGGGCGGCCTCCTCGGAGCGGTGTGCAGCGGGGCGGTCGTCCGGCGGATCGGCATCGGCGGCTCGCTCGTCGCCGGGTTCCTCGGGTTCACGCTGCCCCTGATCCTCATCCCCCTGGCCGAAGGGCCGCTGCCGCTGGTGGTGGCCGTGCTGTTCGTGGCGGAGTTCCTCTCCTGCGTCGGCGTGATGATCGTGGACATCGCCGCGGGGTCGTTCCAGATGGCGCTGATCCCCGACGCCGTACGGGCCCGCGTCATGGGAGCCTTCCGGACCCTCAACCACGGGTTCCGCCCCATCGGCGCACTCGTCGGAGGCCTGCTCGGCACCGCGATCGGGCTGCGTCCGACCCTGTGGATCGCCACCGTCGGAGCCGTCCTCGCGGTGCTGTGGGTGCTGCCGTCGCCGCTGCCGCGGATGAGGGAGCTGCCCACCGGCGAAGGGGAATCGGCGCCCGTCGGATAGGGGAGTTCTCCGGCGCGGCAGACTGCGCGCATGACCACAGAGCCGACGCCCTCCGTTCCGTCCGAGTCCCCCGTTCCGTCCGAGTCCTCCGTGCCTTCGGTGTCCGAGGTCGAGGCCCATCTGCGACGGATCGGCGCGGAGCGGCCGGTCCGGGCGGACGCCCCCGCACTGCGCGCGCTGCACCTGCGTCACCTGCTCACCGTGCCGTTCGAGAACCTGTCCATCCACCTCGGCGAGGACATCGTCCTGGACGAGAGGGCGCTGCTCGGCAAGGTGGTCGGTGCCCGCAGGGGCGGCTTCTGCTACGAGGTCAACACCGCGTTCGCCGTACTGCTGCGGGGGCTCGGGTACCGGGTCTCGCTGCTCCAGGCCCGGGTCTTCGGGGACGAGGGACGGCCGGGCATCCCGTACGACCACATGGCCCTGCTCGTGGAGACGGCGGAGGGGGAACGCCGGCTGGCCGACGTCGGGTTCGGCGACCACAGCACCTTCCCGCTGGACTTCGACGAGCGGGGGGACCAGCGGGACCCGGGCGGTGTGTTCCGGATCGTGGAGGCCCCCGAGGGCGACCTGGACGTGCTGCGGGACGGGAAGCCGCAGTACCGGGTGGAGCGGCGGCCGCGTGAGCTCGCCGACTTCACGGCGGGTGCCTGGTACCACCGGACCTCGCCCGACTCGCACTTCCCGCGCAGCCTCGTCTGCTCCCTGCTCACCGAGGAGGGCCGGATCACCCTCAGCGGCCGGAAGCTGATCACCCGGACCCGGGGCGAGCGCGGCGAGCGGATCCTCGGGAGCGAGGAGGAGGCGCGGAGCGCGTACCGGGACCTGTTCGGGATCGCACTCGACGTGCTGCCGGTCGTGCGGGGTGGAATTTCCGATTCGAACCCTCAGTAACGCTTGCTGCCACTTGACCGGTTTGCCTCGAACGCCCCAGTGATGATCGAATGCGAATTCGTTGCACAGTGAACGAGTCGCACGGGGGTGCGTGAAGAATGTTCGATCGTCTCTTCGGGAAGCGTGCGGCGGGCGCCGCGCGAGGCGGTCCGCTCGCCGGTGTCACCGTTCCCGCCTCGGCCGGAGTGCTGACCTGCCGGGTGCTCGACCCCGTGCACGAACCCGTCCGGCGGGCCGAGTTCGTCGTCAGCGACACCGCGGGCCGCAAGGTGATCGCCGGGGAGACCGACCCGTACGGCACGGCCTTCGCGACCGTGCCGGCGGGCGAGTACCGGCTCGCGGTCACCGCCGAGGGCTACACGCCTCACCACGGCAGCGCCGTCGTCACCGAAGGCGGTCACACGGGGCTCGGGGACGTCCTGCTGCAGATCGCCCCGCAGCCCCAACTCCCTGAGCCCGGCGACTGGGAGATCGACCCCACCCACTCGCAGATCGGCTTCACCGCACGCCACATCGGCCTCGCGCGCATCCACGGCCGGTTCAACAGCTTCGCCGGCGCGGTGCGGATCGGCGACCGCATGGAGCACTCCGCCCTGCACGTCGTCATCGACGCGTCCTCCATCGACACCGGCGTGCGGATGCGCGACGACCACCTGCGCTCCGGCGACTTCCTCGACGTCGGGGCCCACCCGACGCTGGAGTTCTTCAGCGAGCGCTTCACGCACCGGGGCGGCAACCGCTGGGCGGTCACCGGGGCGCTCACCCTCCACGGGGTGAGCCGCACGGTGACGCTCGACACCCGGTACCTCGGCCTCGGCAGCGGCCTCGAAGGAGAGACCCGGTGCGCCTGCCGGGCCACCACCGAGCTGCACCGGGAGGACTTCACCCTCACCTGGCGGACGCTGCTCGCGCGGGGGATCGCGGCGGTCGGATCCAGCATCAGCATCGATCTGGACGTTCAGATCGTGCCCCAGCGGTTCGAGCCCGAGCAGGTCGTGCCCGAACGGGCCGTGCGCCACTCGGCGGCGCGGGGCTGAGGCGCCGCGCCGGGGGAGCTAGGGGGCCTCCAGCCAGCCCTCGTACTCGGCGGCCAGGTCGTCCAGCGCCGCCGGGTCGAGCCGGCCGTGCGGGTCCTCGACGACCACCAGCCACTGGGCGTCCTCGGCGTCGTCCTCACCGGCCAGGGAGTCCCGGACGAGCTGCGGTTCCTCGGCGACGCCGAATCGGTCGGGAAGCTCCCCGGCGACCTCTTCGGCGGCGTCGCGGTCGGGGAGTACCAGTACGTGTCGTTCACTCACCCCGCCATTCTCGGGCATCGCCGTCGGGGGCCCGACTGTCGGTGGCCCGTGGGATGCTGGATCGCGATGGCCACCAGAAAGACTTCCCCCGACGACCTCCTCGGCCCCGTGACGCTCGCCGTGGGGCAGGAGGACCTGCTCCTCGACCGCGTCGTCCAGGAGGTGGTGGCGGCCGCCCGGGCCGCCGACGCCGACACGGACGTGCGCGACCTCATGCCCGACCAGCTCCAGCCCGGCTCGCTGGCGGAGCTCACCAGCCCCTCGCTCTTCGCCGAGCGCAAGGTGCTGATCGTGCGGAACGCCCAGGACCTGTCCGCCGACACGGTCAAGGACGTCAAGGCCTACCTCGACGGCCCCATCGAGGACATCTCGCTCGTCCTGCTGCATGCGGGCGGCGCCAAGGGCAAGGGCCTGCTCGACGCGGCGCGCAAGGCGGGGGCGCGGGAGGTGGCCTGTCCGAAGACGACGAAGCCGGCGGAACGGCTGACGTTCGTCCGGCAGGAGTTCCGGACGCTGGGGCGGGCGGCCACGCCCGAGGCCTGCCAGGCGCTCGTGGACTCGATCGGCAGCGACCTGCGGGAGCTCGCCTCCGCCGTCGCGCAGCTGACGTCCGATGTCGACGGGACGATCGACGAGGCCGTCGTCGGGCGGTACTACACGGGCCGCGCCGAGGCCTCCTCCTTCAACATCGCGGACCGCGCGGTCGAGGGGCGGGCGGCGGAGGCCCTGGAGGCGCTGCGCTGGTCCCTCTCGACCGGGGTCGCGCCGGTGCTCGTCACCAGTGCGCTCGCACAGGGTGTACGGGCGATCGGCAAGCTGTCGTCTGCGCGGGGCGGGCGCCCCGCCGACCTGGCGCGGGAGCTGGGCATGCCGCCCTGGAAGATCGACCGCGTACGGCAGCAGATGCGGGGCTGGACCCCGGACGGGGTGTCGGTGGCGCTGCGGGCGATCGCGGAGGCGGACGCGGGGGTGAAGGGCGGCGGGGACGACCCGGAGTACGCCCTGGAGAAGGCGGTGGTCGCGGTGGCGCGGGCGGCGAGGATGCGGCGGGGGTAGGGGGCGGGGTCCGTGCCGGCCGCCCTCAGGGGTTGCCGGTTGCTGCCCCGTGGGGCCCGGCGGTTTGGCTTGCTGTCCCTGTCCCTGCTGGGTTGTCGGGCGGACGGCGTGGTCGGTCCGTGCGGGGTGGATGGTGGCCGGTGGGGACCTTCCCCCACCCCGCCCCTTCCCGAAACCCTGCCGGGGGCTGGTGGGGGTCGGGGTTAAGGGCGGGTTCCCGGGGCTGTGCCCCGGACCCCCCTGGGGCTGTGCCCCGGACCCCCCTGGGGCTGTGCCCCGGACCCCCCTGGGGCTGTGCCCCGGACCCCCCTGGGGCTGTGCCCCGGACCCCTGGGGGCTGCGCCCCGGACCCCTGGGGGCTGCGCCCCGGACCCCTGGGGGCGGTGGACCGTCCCGAACAGCCTCCGTCCAGCCCTCTCCAGCCCCATCCAGCTCCGGACACGCCGAAGGCCCCGGTCGCCTCCTGGGGAAGGAGGGGGCGGGGCCTTCGGGGTGAGCTGGTGGGCTCGCACCCGCGTGGCGAACGCGTCCGCGTGCGAGTCCTGGGTGGCCGGGCGGGAGCGGGAGAGAGGGCCCGCTGGGTCCCGTGCGGCCTGTTACATCAGAGCTCAGCCCTGGAGGGAGGCAGCCTTGATCGCCAGCGCCGACTTCTTGTTGGCGGCGGCGTTCTTGTGGATGACACCCTTCGAGACAGCCTTGTCGAGCTGACGCGAGGCGGCACGAGTGGCGATGGTCGCCTTCTCGACGTCGCCGGCGGCGACGGCCTCGCGGGCCTTGCGGATCGCGGTCTTGAGCGAGGACTTGACGGCCTTGTTGCGCAGGCGCGCCTTCTCGTTCGTCTTGTTCCGCTTGATCTGGGACTTGATGTTCGCCACGAAAAGAGCCTTTACAGGTTCGATGTTCCTTCTGGATGCGCCTCGCAGCTGAGAGGGCATACGAGACACAGCTGTCCACAGTATCAGCCGCCCTCGTGGCCGCCCAAACCGGGCGCAGGGCGACGGGCATGGGACCATGGAGCCTACGTATCGATCCGACATCGCCCCGAGACGAGACCCTGCGTGCCCGCGACTCCTACCAACGTGCCCGAGCCGAGCCGTACCGACCCGGCTCTGATCCGCAACTTCTGCATCATCGCGCACATCGACCACGGCAAGTCCACGCTCGCCGACCGGATGCTCCAGCTGACCGGTGTGGTCGACCAGCGGCAGATGCGTGCCCAGTATCTCGACCGCATGGACATCGAGCGGGAACGCGGCATCACGATCAAGTCTCAGGCGGTCCGGCTGCCCTGGGCGCCGACCGAGGGGTCGGCCCAGGGCAACACGCACATCCTGAACATGATCGACACCCCCGGGCACGTCGACTTCACGTACGAGGTCTCGCGCTCGCTCGCGGCCTGTGAGGGCACGGTCCTGCTGGTCGACGCGGCCCAGGGCATCGAGGCGCAGACCCTGGCCAACCTGTACCTGGCGATGGAGAACGACCTCACCATCGTCCCGGTGCTGAACAAGATCGACCTGCCGGCCGCCCAGCCGGAGAAGTTCTCCGAGGAGCTGGCCAACCTCATCGGCTGCCAGCCGGAGGACGTCCTCAAGGTCTCCGCGAAGACCGGTGTCGGTGTCGACGCGCTGCTCGACCGGGTCGTCCGCGACGTTCCCGCCCCGGTCGGTGTCGCCGACGCCCCCGCCCGCGCGATGATCTTCGACTCCGTGTACGACTCGTACCGGGGTGTGGTCACGTACGTGCGAGTGGTCGACGGCCAGCTCAACAAGCGCGAGCGCATCAAGATGATGTCGACCGGCGCCACCCACGAGCTCCTGGAGATCGGCGTCTCCTCCCCGGAGATGACGCCGTCCGACGGTCTCGGCGTCGGCGAGGTCGGCTACCTCATCACCGGTGTGAAGGACGTCCGTCAGTCCAAGGTCGGTGACACGATCACCTCCCTGAACAAGGGCGCCACCGAGGCCCTCGGCGGTTACAAGGACCCGAAGCCGATGGTGTTCTCGGGCCTCTACCCGCTGGACGGCTCGGAGTACCCGGACCTCCGCGAGGCCCTCGACAAGCTCCAGCTCAACGACGCCGCGCTCGTCTACGAGCCGGAGACCTCGGCCGCGCTCGGCTTCGGCTTCCGCGTCGGCTTCCTGGGCCTGCTCCACCTCGACGTCATCCGCGAGCGCCTGGAGCGCGAGTTCGGGCTCGACCTGATCGCCACCGCCCCCAACGTGGTCTACCGCGTGGTCATGGAGGACGGCAGCGAGCACACGGTCACCAACCCGAGCGAGTTCCCCGAGGGCAAGATCAACGACGTGTACGAGCCCGTCGTACGCGCCACGATCCTCGCCCCCAGTGAGTTCATCGGCGCGATCATGGAGCTGTGCCAGACCCGTCGCGGCACGCTGATCGGCATGGACTACCTCTCCGAGGACCGGGTCGAGATCCGCTACACCCTGCCCCTCGCCGAGATCGTCTTCGACTTCTTCGACCAGCTGAAGTCCAAGACGCGCGGTTACGCCTCCCTGGACTACGAGCCCACCGGAGAGCAGGCCTCCAGCCTGGTCAAGGTCGACATCCTGCTGCACGGCGACAAGGTCGACGCGTTCTCCGCCGTCACCCACAAGGACGCCGCGTACGCCTACGGTGTGCGGCTCGTCGCCAAGCTGCGCGAGCTCATCCCGCGGCAGGCCTTCGAGGTGCCGATCCAGGCCGCGATCGGCTCCCGGGTCATCGCCCGCGAGACCATCCGCGCCATCCGCAAGGACGTCCTCGCCAAGTGCTACGGCGGTGACATCTCCCGTAAGCGGAAGCTGCTGGAGAAGCAGAAGGAAGGCAAGAAGCGCATGAAGATGGTCGGCTCGGTGGAGGTGCCCCAGGAGGCCTTCATCGCCGTGCTGTCGAGCGACGAGTCCTCCGGCAAGAAGAAGTAGCCGGAAGAGACGGTCGATGAACGGGTCCACGTGCAGGGTGCGCGTGGGCCCGTTCGTTATCAAGCGGCGGCCTGCAGACTCTTACGCGCCGGTCGTCGGGCCTTTACTCTGATCCCGAACTCGAAGGTTACTCGCCAGTTAGTTACGAACCACCAGAAGGCACCGCCGCCGCCCGGAGGACGTCGTGAGCGACACACAGACCCAGATCGAGAACCGGCCGCCCTCCGTGGCGACCCTCTTCCTTGAGCGCGTCGAGCGGACCCCGGACGCGGAGGCCTACCGCTACCCGGTCCCCGCCGCCTCCGGTGCCGGCCCGGACGACTGGAAGTCGCTCAGCTGGGGCCAGGCCGCCGAGCGGGTCTACGCGATCGCCGCGGGCCTCGTCGACCTGGGGGTGCAGCCCGAGCAGCGGGTCGCCCTCGCCTCCTCCACCCGGGTGGAGTGGATCCTCGCCGACCTCGGCGTGATGTGCGCGGCCGCCGCGACCACCACGGTCTACCCGCAGACGAACGCCGAGGAGTCGGCGTTCATCCTCTCCGACTCCGAGTCCCGGGTCCTCATCGCCGAGGACGCCGCCCAGCTCGCCAAGGCCGTCGAGCGCCGCGCCGACCTGCCGCACCTCCACCACGTGATCGTCATCGACGCCACCGGGGTGGAGAGCGACGGCGAGTGGGTCCTCTCCCTCGCCGACCTGGAGGCGCGCGGCAAGGCCTACCTGGAGAAGCACCCCGAGGCCGTCAAGGAGCGGGTCGCGGCGATCACCTCCACGCAGCTCGCCACGATCATCTACACCTCGGGCACCACCGGCCGCCCCAAGGGCGTCCGCCTCCCGCACGACAACTGGTCCTACATGGCCAAGGCCATCGCCGCCACCGGCCTCGTCACCCAGGACGACGTCCAGTACCTGTGGCTGCCGCTCGCGCACGTCTTCGGCAAGGTCCTCACCTCCGGCCAGATCGAGGTCGGCCACGTCACCGCCGTCGACGGCCGCGTCGACAAGATCATCGAGAACCTTCCGGTGGTCCAGCCGACCTACATGGCGGCCGTTCCCCGCATCTTCGAGAAGGTCTACAACGGCGTCGCCGCCAAGGCCCGCGCCGCCGGCGGAGCCAAGTACAAGATCTTCCAGTGGGCGGCCGGCGTCTCCCGCGACTACGCCAAGGCCAGCCAGGACAACTTCCGCCGCACCGGCACCGCCTCCGTGCCCTTCGGCCTCACGGCCAAGCACAAGGTCGCCGACGCCCTCGTCTACGCCAAGATCCGGGACGCCTTCGGCGGCAACCTGCGCGCCTGCATCTCCGGCTCCGCCGCGCTCGCCCCCGACATCGGCTACTTCTTCTCCGGCGCGGGCATCCACATCCTGGAGGGCTACGGCCTCACGGAGTCCTCCGCCGCCTCCTTCGTCAACCCGGGCGAGGCCTACCGCACCGGCACCGTCGGCAAGCCGCTCCCCGGCACCGAGGTCCGGATCGCCGACGACGGCGAGATCCTGCTGCGCGGCCCCGGCATCATGGAGGGCTACCACGGCCTGCCGGAGAAGACGGCCGAGGTCCTGGAGTCCGACGGCTGGTTCCACACCGGTGACATCGGCGAGCTGTCCGCCGACGGCTACCTCCGGATCACCGACCGGAAGAAGGACCTGATCAAGACGTCCGGCGGCAAGTACATCGCGCCGGCCGAGGTCGAGGGCCAGTTCAAGGCCGTCTGCCCGTTCGTCTCGAACATCCTCGTCCACGGAGCCGACCGGAACTTCTGCACCGCGCTGATCGCCCTGGACGAGCCCTCCATCCTCGGCTGGGCCGCCGACCACGACCTCGCGGGCAAGTCGTACGCCGAGGTCGTCGCCGCCCCGCAGACCGTGAAGATGGTCCAGGGGTACGTCGACCGCCTCAACGAGGGCCTGCAGCGCTGGCAGACGATCAAGAAGTTCCGTCTGCTCCCGCGCGACCTCGACATCGAGCACGGCGAGCTCACCCCGT
The DNA here is from genome assembly GCF_040296665.1 of Streptomyces sp. NPDC002057. Classification (NCBI taxonomy): domain Bacteria; kingdom Bacillati; phylum Actinomycetota; class Actinomycetes; order Kitasatosporales; family Streptomycetaceae; genus Streptomyces; species Streptomyces sp. NPDC002057. Next base: position 76,873 of record NZ_JBEOXR010000018.1, on the reverse strand, counting down.
CGCTGAAGCTGAAGCGGCCGGTTGTGGAGCGCGAGTACAAGGGGCTCATCGACGAGATGTACGCGGGATCCCGGGAGTCCTGACCTCCGGCGCCCGGCCTGTGGACAAGCGGCGGGCCGCTTGTCCACAGGGAGAGCGTCCACCTCGGCCGGTGCGGGACAATGGGGCTCATGCCTTCCGTACTGCCCGATGGTGAGACCGTTCCCGACGACGGGGCGCTGCCCCCGCACGCCCTGGAAGGGGCGGGGGAGCGGCCGCTCGGGTTCTACCTGCACGTGCCGTACTGCGCGACCCGCTGCGGCTACTGCGACTTCAACACCTACACCGCGAGCGAGCTGCGCGGCACCGGCGGCGTGCTCGCCTCCCGGGACAACTACGCCGAGCAGGTCGTCGAGGAGATCCGGCTCGCCCGGAAGGTCCTCGGCGACGACCCCCGGCCGGTGCGGACCGTGTTCGTCGGCGGGGGCACGCCGACGCTGCTCGCCGCCGGGGACCTCGTACGGATGCTGGGGGCCGTACGCGACGAGTTCGGGCTCGCGGACGACGCCGAAGTGACCACCGAGGCGAACCCGGAGTCCGTGAACCCCGCGTACCTCGCCGAGCTGCGGGAGGGCGGCTTCAACCGGATCTCCTTCGGCATGCAGAGCGCCAAGCAGCACGTCCTGAAGATCCTCGACCGGACGCACACGCCCGGACGGCCCGAGGCCTGTGTCGCGGAGGCGCGGGCGGCCGGCTTCGACCACGTCAACCTCGACCTCATCTACGGCACGCCGGGCGAGACCGACGACGACTGGCGGGCCTCGCTCGACGCGGCCATCGGCGCCGGACCCGACCACGTCAGCGCCTACGCGCTGATCGTCGAGGAGGGGACGCAGCTGGCCCGCCGCATCCGGCGCGGCGAGGTCCCGATGACCGACGACGACGTGCACGCCGACCGCTACCTGATCGCCGAGGACGTCCTCTCCGGGGCCGGGTTCGAGTGGTACGAGGTGTCCAACTGGGCCACCTCGGAGGCCGGCCGCTGCCTCCACAACGAGCTGTACTGGCGGGGCGCCGACTGGTGGGGCGCGGGCCCCGGAGCCCACAGCCACGTCGGCGGCGTGCGCTGGTGGAACGTGAAGCACCCCGGGACGTACGCGGCCGCCCTCGCCGGAGGGAAGTCGCCCGGGGCCGGGCGGGAGCTGCTCTCCGATGAGGACCGGCGGGTCGAGCGGATCCTCCTCGAACTGCGGCTCCTGGAGGGCGTGGAGCTTTCGCTGCTCAAGCCGGCCGGGCTCGCGGCCTCCCGCAAGGCGCTCGCCGACGGGCTGCTCGACGCCGAGCCGTACGCGGCCGGGCGGGCGGTGCTGACGCTGCGGGGGCGGTTGCTGGCGGATGCCGTGGTGCGGGATCTGGTGGATTAGGGCGGCTACCGGTGGCGCGGGCCCTCGGTAGGGCCCCGCGCCGTTGGGAGGGCCAGGGGGAGAGACGTCGGCCGGCGCAACGAGCCGGCCAGAGGTCAGGGCGCGGTCACGTGGTCGATCAGCCGTTCCACCGCGCCCAGCAGCTCCGGTTCCAGGTCCCGGTAGCTCGTCACCCTCGACAGGATGTGCTGCCAGGCCGCGCCCGTGTTCTCCGGCCAGCCCAGGGCCCGGCACACGCCCGTCTTCCAGTCCTGGCCGCGCGGGACCGTCGGCCAGGCCGGGATGCCGAGCGAGGAGGGCTTCACCGCCTCCCAGACGTCGATGTACGGGTGGCCCACGACCAGGACGTCCGGCGAGGTCACCCGGGCCGCGATCCTCGACTCCTTCGAGCCCGGGACCAGGTGGTCCACCAGGACGCCGAGGCGGGCGTCCGGCGCCGGGGCGAACTCCGCGACGATCGCCGGCAGGTCGTCCACGCCCTCCAGGTACTCCACGACCACGCCCTCGATCCGCAGGTCGTCGCCCCAGACCCGCTCCACGAGCTCCGCGTCGTGGCGGCCCTCGACGTAGATCCGGCCCGCCCGGGCCACGCGCGCGCGGGCCCCCGGCACCGCGATCGAGCCCGAGGCCGTACGGGTCGGACGCGCGGGAGCGGCGGACGGGCGGACCAGGGTCACCACGCGGCCCTCCAGGAGGAAGCCGCGCGGGTCCAGCGGGAACACCCGGTGCTTGCCGAAGCGGTCCTCCAGGGTCACCGTGCCCGCCTCGCAGCCGATCACCGCCCCGCAGAAGCCCGTCGTGACCTCCTCGACGACGAGGTCACGGTCGGCCGGCACCTCGGGAACGGGCGCCGACTTCTTCCAAGGGGGTGTCAGATCCGGGTTGTAGCTGCGCATTTCGGTGACGTTAGGCCACCGGGAAGCGGCGTGCCAGTTCCTCCCGCTGGAGTCGTACGAACGCGGCGTCCACCACCGCCCCGTGCCCCGGCACGTACAGCGCGTCCTCGCCGCCGAGCCGCAGCAGCCGGTCCAGCGCGTCCGGCCAGCGGGCGGGGATCGCGTCCGGGCCCGCCTGCGGCTCGCCCGACTCCTCGACCAGGTCGCCGCAGAAGACGACCTCGCGCGAGCCGGGGACGAGGACCACCAGGTCGTGACCCGTGTGGGCGGGGCCGACGTTCGCCAGGAGGACCTGCCGGTCGCCCAGGTCGAGCGTCCACTCGCCGGAGACCACGTGGCGCGGGGAGACCAGGACGTCCACCGCCTCCGCCGCCGCCGACGCGTCGAGACCCTGCCGTACGGCGTCCCCGCGCAGCGCCTCCCGCTCCCGCTCCCGGCCGAGCAGCTCGTCGGAGCCGACCGCGCCGAAGACCTCCGCGCCCGCGAACGCCGCCGTGCCGAGCACATGGTCGAAATGCGGATGGCTCAGTGCGATGTGCGTCACTCTCCGGCCGCCCGTGAGCCCCGTGATCTGGGTCCGCAGCTCGGCGCCCTCCGCGAGCGAGGAGCCCGTGTCGTACAGCAGCACGCCCCGTTCCCCCAGTACCAGTCCGACCGTGGCGTCCCATCCCGGCAGCCGTCGCCGGCCCACACCGTCCGCGAGCCGCTCCCACCCGTACGCTTCCCAATCCACGTCCATGCCGCGACGCTAACCGATGGGGGCACCGCCGCCTTGCCAGGAGCGACGCCCGCCGCCGTACACTGGCCGGGGGGTCGCTGGCACTCGAAGAGGGTGAGTGCCAAAAGCGGAGCAACCGGAACGACGACGACAGCTGGAGGTGCGCACCATGCTCAGCGAACGCAGACTCGAGGTCCTGCGCGCCATCGTCCAGGACTACGTCGGGACGGAGGAGCCGGTCGGCTCCAAGGCGCTCACCGAGCGCCACAAGCTCGGCGTCTCGCCCGCCACCGTGCGCAACGACATGGCCGTGCTGGAGGAGGAGGGCTTCATCGCCCAGCCCCACACCAGCGCCGGCCGCATCCCGACCGACAAGGGCTACCGCCTCTTCGTCGACCGGCTCGCCGGCGTCAAGCCGCTGTCGACGCCCGAGCGCCGGGCCATCCACAACTTCCTCGACGGCGCGGTGGACCTGGACGACGTCGTCGGCCGCACGGTCCGCCTGCTCGCGCAGCTGACCCGGCAGGTCGCCGTCGTCCAGTACCCCTCGCTGACCCGTTCGACCGTCCGGCACGTGGAACTGCTCTCGCTGGCACCCGCCCGCCTGATGCTCGTCCTCATCACGGACACCGGCCGGGTCGAGCAGCGCGTCATCGACTGCCCCGTGCCCTTCGGCGAGACCTCGCTCGCCGATCTGCGGGCCCGGCTCAACAGCCGGGTCGTCGGCCGCCGGTTCGCCGACGTGCCGCAGCTGGTGCAGGACCTCCCCGAGTCCTTCGAGGAGGTCGAGGACCGCGCCACGGTCTCGACCGTGCTCGCCACCCTCCTGGAAACCCTGGTCGAGGAGCACGAGGAACGGCTGATGATCGGCGGCACCGCCAATCTCACCCGCTTCGGCCCCGACTTCCCCCTGATGATCAGGCCCGTCCTGGAGGCGCTGGAGGAGCAGGTCGTGCTCCTCAAGCTGCTGGGCGAGGCCAAGGAATCGGGCATGACCGTACGCATCGGGCACGAGAACGCCCACGAGGGGCTGAGCTCCACGTCCGTCGTCTCGGTCGGCTACGGTTCGGGCGGCGAGGCAGTCGCCAAACTCGGCGTGGTCGGACCGACCCGCATGGACTACCCCGGAACGATGGGAGCGGTACGCGCAGTGGCACGTTACGTCGGACAGATCCTGGCGGAGTCGTAAGTGGCCACGGACTACTACGCCGTACTCGGCGTGCGCCGCGACGCGTCCCAGGACGAGATCAAGAAGGCGTTCCGGAGGCTCGCGCGCGAGCTGCACCCGGACGTCAATCCCGATCCGAAGACGCAGGAACGCTTCAAGGAGATCAACGCCGCCTACGAGGTCCTCTCGGACCCGCAGAAGAAGCAGGTCTACGACCTGGGCGGCGACCCCCTCTCGGCCTCCGGCGGAGGCGGCGCGGGCGGGTTCGGGGCCGGTGGCTTCGGCAACTTCTCCGACATCATGGACGCCTTCTTCGGCACGGCCTCGCAGCGCGGCCCGCGCTCGCGCACCCGCCGCGGCCAGGACGCCATGATCCGTCTGGAGATCGACCTCAACGAGGCCGCCTTCGGCACCACCAAGGACATCCAGGTCGACACGGCGGTCGTCTGTACGACCTGCTCGGGCGAGGGCGCCGCACCCGGCACCTCCGCGCAGACCTGTGACATGTGCCGCGGCCGCGGCGAGGTCTCGCAGGTCACCCGGTCCTTCCTGGGCCAGGTCATGACCTCGCGCCCCTGCCCGCAGTGCCAGGGCTTCGGCACCGTCGTCCCGACCCCGTGCCCCGAGTGCGCGGGCGACGGCCGGGTCCGGTCCCGCCGTACCCTCACCGTCAAGATCCCGGCCGGTGTCGACAACGGCACCCGGATCCAGCTCGCGGGCGAGGGCGAGGTCGGCCCCGGCGGCGGCCCCGCCGGCGACCTGTACGTCGAGATCCACGAGACCCCGCACGAGACCTTCCAGCGGCGGGGCGACGACCTGCACTGCACGGTCACCCTCCCGATGACGGCGGCGGCGCTCGGCACCAAGGTGCAGCTGCAGACCCTCGACGGCCTGGAGGAGATCGACGTCCGTCCGGGCACCCAGTCCGGCCAGTCGATCCCGCTGCACGGCCGTGGCGTCACCCACCTGCGGGGCAACGGCCGGGGCGACCTGATCGTGCACGTCGAGGTGCAGACCCCGGGCAAGCTCGACGCCGAGCAGGAACGACTGCTGCGCGAACTGGCCAAGCTGCGCGGCGAGGAGCGGCCCACCGGCCAGTTCCAGCCGGGGCAGCAAGGGTTGTTCTCACGGTTGAAGGACGCGTTCAACGGGCGGTAGGCCCGGCGGAACGGTTCAGGGAGGGGCGGCACTCGCACAGGCGGGTGCCGCCCCTTCCGTATGGCCTCGTGACCTGACGTACGGATTCGGCCCCGAAGCAGGGGCATGACACGATGCCCATATGTCCACCACCGCACTGAACGATCTCTCTCGGTTTCCGATCGTGCAGGCCCCCATGGCGGGTGGCGCCTCCTGCCCCGAGCTGGTCGGAGCCGTCTGCGAGGCCGGGGCGCTCGGCTTCCTGGCCGGCGGGTACAAGACGGCCGGAGGCCTCTACCAGGAGATCAAGCAGGTGCGCGGGCTCACCGCACGCCCCTTCGGTGTCAACCTCTTCATGCCACAGACCGGACGGCCCGCCGACCCCGCCGCCGTCGAGGTCTACCGCCACCAGCTGGCCGGCGAGGCCACCTGGTACGACGTCCCGCTCGGCGAGGCCGACGACAGCCGCGACGACGCCTACGACGCCAAGCTGGCCCTCCTCCTGGAGGACCCGGTCCGCGTCGTCTCCTTCACCTTCGGCTGCCCCACGCCGGAGGCCCTGGCCTCCTTCGCCCGCGTCGGTACGTTCACGATCGTGACCGTCACCTCCGCCGAGGAGGCCCTCGCCGCCCAGCAGGCCGGCGCCGACGCCGTCTGCGTCCAGGGCGTCGAGGCCGGTGGACACCAGGGCACCCACCGCGACGACCCGGCCGACGACGGCGCCCCCGGCACCGGACTGCTCGCCCTCCTCACCCAGGTCCGCGAGAGCGTCGCCCTGCCGATCGTCGCCACCGGCGGGATCATGCGCGGCGCCCAGATCGCCGCCGTCCTGGCCGCCGGGGCCGACGCGGCCCAGCTCGGCACCGCCTTCCTCCGCTGCCCCGAGTCGGGCGCCCACCCGCTGCACAAGCGGGCCCTGACGGACCCGCTGTTCACCCGGACCGCCTTCACCCGGGCCTTCTCCGGACGTCCGGCGCGCGGCCTGGTCAACCGCTTCATGCGTGAGCACGGGCCGTACGCCCCCGCCGCGTACCCCGAGATCCACCACCTCACCGCCCCGCTCCGCAAGGCCGCCGCCACCGCGAACGACGCCCAGGGCATGGCCCTGTGGGCCGGGCAGGGCCACCGGCTCGCCCGTGAACTCCCCGCCGGGCAGCTGGTCGAGGTGCTGGCCACCGAACTCGACACCGCCCTCTCCGAGCTGGCCCCCAGGAGCGCCTCATGACCGCACCCGTCTTCGTCGTCGACGCCGTCCCCGGCGCCGGAAGCTTCCTCCTGGACGGCCCCGAGGGCCGGCACGCCGTCTCCGTGAAGCGGCTGCGGGAGGGCGAGGAGCTCGTCCTCGCCGACGGCCGGGGCCGCTGGGCCGCGTGCGTGGTGCTCGCCGCCGAGGGCAAGGACCAGCTGACCGTGCGGGTCGACGCGGTCCACGAGGATCCCGAGGAGGAGCCCCGGATCACCGTCGTCCAGGCACTGCCCAAGGGCGACCGGGGCGAACTCGCCGTCGAGACGATGACGGAGACCGGCGTCGACGGGATCGTGCCGTGGGCCGCCTCCCGCTGCATCACGCAGTGGAAGGGCGACCGGGGCCTCAAGGCGCTCGCCAAGTGGCGCTCCACCGCGCGCGAGGCCGGCAAGCAGTCGCGCCGCTCCCGGTTCCCCGAGGTCGCGGACCCGATGACGACCAAGCAGGTCGCGGCCCTTCTCGCGGGGGCCGACTTCGCGGCCGTCCTGCACGAGGACCGCGACCACCCGAGCGGGGCGCTCGCCACCGCCGAACTCCCCGAGAAGGGCTCGGTCGTGCTGGTCGTCGGCCCCGAGGGCGGGGTCTCCCCGGAGGAGCTCGCCGCGTTCGAGGCGGCCGGGGCGAAGCCGTACCGGCTCGGCCGCAGCGTGCTGCGCACCTCGACGGCGGGCACGGCGGCGACGGCGCTCGTCCTGGGGCGTACGGGGCGCTGGAGCTAGACGCGGGGGCCGTTCGCCGGTCCCTCCCGCCCCTCCGCTCCCGTCAGGACGTCGAAGAGGGGCCAGCCGTCCGTCTCGCGTACGCCGTGCGCGGCCGGGAAGAGGCCGCGGGCCGAGGCCTCGTCGAGGAAGCGGCGGACCACGCCCGGCTCGTTCAGGTTGAGCCGGCCGCCGTCCGTGGCGGCCACCTCGCCGGCGCCCGTCGTGTACCCGCCCGTGACGCGGCCCGGGCCGCTCCGGAAGACGAGCCGGAGACCGGTGTGGCGGGTCCCGGCCGGGCGCAGGGTCAGGTACGTCCGGCACTCCGGGTGGGTGTGGCCGACGTTCCACAGCCACACCGCCCCGTCCACCGTCAGTCTGCGCGGTGCGCGCGTCCGTCTCATGCGGCGCACCCTACGCCCGGCCGGGTACCGCACCCGGTGGACAGCGGCCCCCGGCGCATCCATAGGGTGGCGGCATGGCCGACGAGTCCCCTCTGATCCGCAGTCTGCGCGCCGCCGTGGCCGCCGCCCCCGGCGACGTGCCCCTGCGTCTCCACTTCGCCGAACTCCTCCTCTCCGGGGGACGGAACGACGAGGCCGTCGCCGAGGCGGCCGTCGCCCTCCAGCACGCGCCGGGGGACGCGGACGCGCGTGCGCTGATGATGCGGGCGATGGGGCTGCCGCCCACCCCGCCCACGACGCCGCCCACCCCGCCCACGACAGCGAGCGCCGCTCCGGCACCCGCCCCGGCGGAGGGCGCCCCGGCCCCGGCGGAGGGCGCCCCGGCCCCGGCGGAGGGCGCCCCGGCCCCGGCGGAGGGCGCCCCCGATCAGCCCCCGTCCTCGCCCCCGGCCCCGGCCGCCGCGGGCGACGGACCCGCCTTCGACTGGGCCGCCGCCGAGCAGCAGGTCCAGGACGTCGTCGGACCCCGCTTCCTGGAGGGCCCGCAGGCCGCGGACGGCGAGGGCACCGCCGGGGACGCCGCCGCCTGGGACGTCGACGCCCCCGGCTCCGTGCGCCTCGCCGACGTCGGCGGGATGGACGAGGTCAAGGACCGCCTGGAGGCCGCCTTCCTCGCCCCCATGCGCAACCCCGAACTGCGCAGGCTCTACGGCAAGTCGCTCCGGGGCGGCCTGCTCCTCTATGGCCCGCCCGGCTGCGGCAAGACGTTCATCGCCCGGGCCGTCGCGGGCGAGCTCGGCGCGAACTTCCTCACCGTCTCGCTCTCCGACGTCCTCGACATGTGGATCGGGGCCTCCGAGAAGAACATCCACGACATCTTCGAGACCGCCCGCCGCCAAGCCCCCTGCGTCGTCTTCCTCGACGAGCTGGACGCCCTCGGCGCCAAGCGCTCCCGTACGCACTCCAGCGGTCTGCGCAACGTCGTCAACCAGCTCCTCACCGAGCTCGACGGCATCGCGAGCGGCGCGGGCAACGAGGGCGTCTTCGTGCTCGCCGCCACCAACGTGCCCTGGGACGTGGACATCGCGCTCCGCCGCCCCGGCCGCCTCGACCGCACCCTGCTCGTGCTCCCCCCGGACGCCACCGCCCGCGAGGCGATCCTCCGCTACCACCTGCGCGAGCGCCCCATCGAGGCCGTCGACCTCGGCAAGCTCGTCAAGGCCACCGAGGACTTCTCCGGCGCCGACCTCGCCCACGTCTGCGAGACCGCCGCCGAGACCGCGCTCCTCGACTCCGCCCGCAGCGGCTCCGTCCGGCTCATCACCACCAAGGACCTGCTCGGCGCCGCCAAGCAGATCAAGCCGTCCACCGAGCCGTGGTTCGCGGCCGCCCGGAACGTGGCCATGTTCGCCAACGAGGGCGGCCTGTACGACGACCTCCTCGCCCACCTCAAGCGGAAGCGCAAGCTGTGACCACCCCGACGACGCTCCTGCGCGCCGAGGCGCTCTACGACACCGGGCGGTACGCGCAGGCCGGCGAGCTCGTCGCCCAGCACCTGGCGACCGAACCGGAGGACGCCGAGGCACTCGTCCTGCTCGCCCGCTGCCACCACCGCGCCGAGGACCACCCGGCCGCCCTGGACGCCGTGGACCGGGCGCTGAGCGCCGAACCCGAGCTGCTCATGGCCTGGCTGATGCGCGTACAGATCCTGCTGGGCCTGCGGCGGTTCCAGGACGCGGAGACCTCCGCCCGGTACGCCGTCCAGCTCGCCCCGCAGTACTGGGGCACCCACTACGCCCTGGGCACCGCCCTCGCCCAGTTCGGCGAGCACGCGCGCACGCCCGCGCGGACCGTCGAGGCGTACGAGGCCGCCCGCGTCGCCGTCGGCCTCGCCCCCGAGGAGGACGCGGCCCACTTCCTGGTCGGCCTGACCGCCCAGCGACGGGGCGACCACGCCACCGCGCAGCGGGCGTACGAGGCGACGCTGCGGCTCAACCCGCAGAGCAGCGAGGCCCACAACAACCTCTCCCTGCTGAGGCTGCGGCGCCGCTGGTTCCGGCGCGGGGCCTGGACCCAGGCCGCCGAGGGCTTCGTCGCCTCCGCCGCCCTCGACATCGAGGACCGCAAGGCCCGCTACAACCTGGAGGCCATGGCCTGGAACACCGTGGCCGGAGCCCGCTGGGTGGCCCTGCTCGGCTTCATCGCCTCGACGTTCGGCGCCGCCCCGGTACGCGACGGGGCCACCGGCGCCGAGGCCTTCGTCCCCTTCGCGATCGGCGCGGCCGTGCTCGTCGGCGCCTGGGGCGGCTGGGTCCTGTGGATGGGCCGCCGGGTGCCGCCCCGGCTGCGCCGCCCGATGCTCCTCGTGGCGCGCTCCTGCGGGCCGGTGATCGCGATGGCCACCGTCGTGGGACTGCTCGGCCTGTACTCGGTGGTGACGATGGCCCTGTGGTCCTTCGACGCGGGCGTGGTCGGCGGGCTCGGGACGCCCCTGTTCTGGGCCGTGATCATCACGTACTGGGTGAGCCGCTCGGCCCTGAACCGGCGCGCGCCCAAGGACTGAGCCCGGACGGGTGACGGCGGGGGCGGCGGATAGCATGCCCGTGTACCGACCGACGAGGCGAGGAGGCCCGGGCCATGGCCGGAGAGCCGCAGAACGACTGCCTGTTCTGCAAGATCGTGGCGGGGGAGGTACCGGCGACGATCGTGCGCGAGACGGAGACGACGGTCGCCTTCCGCGACATCAACCCGCAGGCGCCCAGCCACGTCCTGGTGATCCCGCGCCTCCACTACCCGGACGCCGCCTCGCTGGCCGCCGGAGCGCCGGAGGTCGCGGCCGACGTGCTGCGCGAGGCCGGTGAGGTCGCCGCGCAGGAGAAGACCGACGGCCACGGCTACCGGATCGTCCTCAACACCGGCGCGGGCGCGGGCCAGACCGTCTTCCACGCCCACGCGCACGTGCTCGGCGGGCGCGGCCTCAACTGGCCCCCCGGATAGCCCGTGTCCGTACGCGAACTGGTCGTCCTCGGCACCGCCAGCCAGGTCCCGACCCGACACCGCAACCACAACGGCTACCTGCTGCGCTGGGACGGACAGGGCATCCTCTTCGATCCCGGCGAGGGCACCCAGCGCCAGATGCTGCGGGCCGGCGTCGCCGCGCACGACCTCGACCGGATCTGCGTCACGCACTTCCACGGCGACCACTCGCTCGGCCTGGCCGGGGTGATCCAGCGGATCAACCTCGACCAGGTCCCGCACCCCGTCACCGCGCACTACCCGGCGAGCGGACAGCACTTCTTCGAGCGGCTGCGGTACGCCACCGCCTACCGCGAGACCGTGAAGCTGACCGAGGCCCCGGTGGCCGACGACGGGCCGCTCGCCGTCACCGACACGTACACCCTCGACGCGCGCAGGCTCTCGCACCCCGTCGAGTCGTACGGCTACCGGCTCACCGAACCCGATGGGCGCCGCATCCTGCCCGAGAAGCTCGCCGCGCACGGCATCGAGGGCCCCGACGTGGGCCGCATCCAGCGCGAGGGCGTCCTCGACGGCGTCACCCTCGACGACGTCAGCGAGGTCCGGCGCGGGCAGCGCTTCGTCTTCGTCATGGACACCCGGCTCTGCGAGGGCGTGCACGCCCTGGCGGAGGGCGCCGACATGCTCGTCATCGAGTCGACCTTCCTCGACGAGGACGTCCGCCTCGCCACCGACCACGGCCATCTGACCGCCGGACAGGCCGCCGCCGTCGCCCGGGACGCGGGCGTACGCCACCTCGTCCTCACCCACTTCTCGCAGCGCTACTCCGACCCGTCGGAGTTCGAGCGGCAGGCGCGGGCGGCCGGGTTCGACGGCGAACTGAGCATTGCCCAGGACCTCATGCGGGTCCCCGTACCGAAGAGATAGACACCCCCCATGCACCTCCCCACCGGCCTTCCCGTCGGTCTTCCCAAGGCCGAGCTGCACCTCCACATCGAGGGCACCCTCGAACCCGAGCTGGCCTTCGCGCTCGCCGCCCGCAACGGCGTCACCCTGCCGTACGAGGACACCGCCGCCCTGCGCGAGGCGTACCGCTTCAGCGACCTGCAGTCCTTCCTGGACCTCTACTACGGCCTGATGGCGGTCCTGCGCACCGCCGAGGACTTCACGGAACTCACCGACGCCTACCTGGAGCGGGCCGCCGCGCAGGGCGTCCGGCACGCCGAGATCTTCTTCGACCCGCAGGCGCACACCGCGCGCGGCGTCCCCCTCGGCACCGTGGTCGAGGGCCTGAGCGCCTCCCTCGAACGCTCCGAGGAGCGGTACGGGATCTCCACCCGGCTCATCATGTGCTTCCTGCGTGACGAGTCGGCCGCATCGGCGCTCGCCACCCTCGACGCCGCGAAGCCCCACCTCGACCGGATCACCGGGGTCGGCCTCGACTCGGCCGAGGTCGGCCACCCGCCGGCCAAGTTCCGCGAGGTGTACGAGGCCGCCGCCGCGCTCGGCCTGCGCCGCGTCGCCCACGCGGGCGAGGAGGGTCCGGCCGCCTACGTCCGCGAGGCGCTCGACGTCCTCGGAGTGGAGCGCGTCGACCACGGCCTGCGCTGCATGGAGGACCCGGACCTGGTCGCCCGCCTCGCCCGCGAACGGATCCCGCTCACCCTCTGCCCGCTGTCGAACGTCCGCCTCCGCGTGATCGACACCCTCGCCGACCATCCGCTGCGGGCGATGATGGCGGCGGGGCTGCTCGTCACCGTGAACTCGGACGACCCGGCGTACTTCGGGGGGTACGTGGGCGAGAACTTCGAGGGGGTGCGGGACGCGCTGGGGCTCTCGCACGAGCAGCTTCGGGAGCTGGCGCGGAACTCGTTCCTGGCGTCGTTCCTGGAGGACGACGAGCCCCGGCGGGCGCGGTATCTCGCCGAGGTGGAGGCGTACGAGTTCGACACGGTGTAGGCGGCCGGCGGGGGTGCGGACGGGGCGCGCGCTGCGGGCGAGGGCCTGAGCGGCAGCCGCCCCCTCACCCCCGGTCGCTCGGCCTCGCCAGCCCGTACGACGACTTCGCCGGCCGGCGACGGCCCGCCGTGACCGGCACGGGCGCGACCTCCTGTTCCGGCGCGCCCATCTGGGGGACCGTGGGCGGTGTCGCCGCAGCCGTTCCGCCCAGGATCGCGGCCGGCGCCCCGCCCCTCCGGCGCACCGAGCCGGGGACCAGGGGACGGCCCGAGGCGTGGCGGGCCACCGCCGTCATCGGGGCGGCGACCAGGAGCAGCAGGGCGCACAGGGTCAGGCCCATGCCCGTGTATCCGGCGCTCTCCGACAGGAGGCTGCCGGCCAGGGGGCCGCAGGCCACGCCCAGGGAGGACGCCGAGCCGACGAGGACGGCCCAGCGGCCGCGCGGGTCGAGGGAGGCGGCCAGGCCCAGGAGGTAGGAGAGGACCACCGGGTAGACGGCGTTCCACAGGATCTCGCCGGTGGCGAAGGAGAGCAGGTCTCCCGCCGCCGAGCTGAGCAGCACGCAGCCGGCGATGAGGACGGTCCCCACCCCGATCGGGACGGCCCGGCCGAGGCGCGATCCGAGCGCCCCCGCCGCCGTGACCCCGACGAGCCCGGCGCCGAGCGCCGCCGCGAAGACCGCGCCGACGGTGACCTCGGAGAGACCGGCCTGGGTGAGTCCGATGCGGCCGCTGACGCCCCACAGCGCGTTCTGCGCGAGGGACCAGCAGAGGATGCCGCCCGCGAGCACGGCTCCGGCCCGGCGGTAGGGGAGCGGGCCCGTGGCCGCCGTGGCCTCCCGTACCGCGCGCGCGGCGTCCGGCAGGCGGCCCGTCAGCGGCCACACGAGGGCCGCCGCGCAGGCGATGGCGAGCAGCGGCGGGGCGTGGCCGCCGGCCAGGTGCGGGAGGGTGAGGTAGAGGGCGCCCGCCGTGGCCGACACGGAGAGCAGGCCGAGGATGGAGGCCCGGTGCGGGTCCCGCCGGCCGGCGATCCCGGCGGCGGCCACCGCCGTGGCCGTACCCGAGCCGAGGCCGCCGAGGACCGCGCCCGCGACGACCAGGGGCACGATGCCGGTGGCGGCGGCGGAGCCGTATCCGACGGCCATGGCGAGGAGGCCCGCGCGGGCCGCCCGGCGGGGGCCGACGCGATCGCCGCGCGCGGCGAGCGTGAAGCCCGCCGAGGAGGAGCCGAGCAGCAGGACGGAGCCGACGAGGCCTGCCTGTGCGGGGGTGAGGCCGAGCCCGGCGGAGAGCCGGCCGACGACGGTCGGCACCAGGTACGGGGCGAGGTATCCGGCCGTGAAGAGGGAGACGAGGGCGACGAGAGCCCCCGGGACGCGCGGGCGCGACGACATGGGCGTTCCAGGAACTGAACAGGGATATGAGACGGCGCCCGGTGGTCCCACGGGGTCGCGGCACCATGTGTATCAAGCATCCGAGTGAGCGGAGAAGGTGGTATCCCCCGATTCAGGCTGTGATGTGGGTCACCATGTGTTTGGGCCGGGGGAGGTGAGGGAACGCGCGTGCGCCGCGTTGCGTCACCCCCGCCTCTCCACCCCCATCGGGCACACTGTCCAGATCGGCACCACGGTGCCGATCCACCGCACCACGACCGGGGAGTCCGCCGTGACCACAGCAAGGGGAGACCAGCCGCACCAGGACGCCGGAGTCGACCCCCTGGTGTGTCTGCGCGAGCCCACCGACCCCGCGTGCGACGTCTTCCTGACCGGAACCGTCTTCCTCGACATCATCTTCACCGGCCTCGACAGCGCCCCCGTCCGGGGCACCGAGTCCTGGGCCCGGGGCATGGGATCGAGCCCCGGCGGCGTCGCCAACATGGCCACCGCCCTCGCCCGCCTCGGCCTGCGCACCTCCCTCGCCGCCGCCTTCGGCGACGACCACTACGGCGAGTACTGCTGGGACGCGCTCGAACAGGGCGAGGGCATCGACCTCTCCCTCTCCCGCACCGTCCCCGGCTGGCACTCCCCGGTCACGGTCTCGATGGCCTACGAGGGCGAGCGCACGATGGTCTCCCACGGCCACGAGGCCCCGCCGCTGGAAGGCGCCCTGCCCGCCTACCCGCCGCGCGCCCGCGCGGCCGTCGCCTCCCTCGTCCCCGGCCGCGGCGAGGAATGGGTCGCCCGGGCCGCCCGCGGCGGCGCCAAGGTCTTCGCCGACGTCGGCTGGGACGACACCGGCCGCTGGGACCTGGCCGGCCTCCCCGACCTCGCCCACTGCGAGGCCTTCCTGCCCAACGCCGCCGAGGCGATGCGCTACACCCGCACCGACTGCCCCCGGGCCGCCGCCCGCGCCCTCGCCGACAAGGTCCGCTACGCCGTCGTCACCCTCGGCTCCGAGGGCGCCTACGCCGTCGACGGCGCCACCGGCGAGACCGCCGAGGTCCCCGCCATCCAGGTCTCCGCCCTCGACCCGACCGGCGCCGGGGACGTCTTCGTCGCCGGATTCGTCACCGGCACCCTCGCCGACTGGCCGCTCGCCGACCGGCTCGCCTTCGCCGGGCTCACCGCCGCCCTCTCCGTCCAGGAGTTCGGCGGCTCCCTGTCCGCCCCCACCTGGGGCGAGATCGCCGCCTGGTGGCAGCACGTCCAGGGCCACGCCCAGCAGGACCCCGAGACCCTCCGCGGCCGCTACGCCTTCCTGGAGCGGCTCCTCCCGGCCCCCGCGCGCCCCTGGCCGCTGCGCCGCGCGGTGCCCACGATCGGCTTCCGCGCCGCCGCCTCGTAAATCCCTTCGGCCTGTCACCGCCAGGTCGTAGGCTGGGGAGCCAGAGGTTGTCGAGCGGCGAGAACCCTGCAACGGGAGGTATGCGCAGGCCACAGTGCCGGCCCATGACTCAGACACCCACATCCCAGGACTCGCCCCGCGACGGGGCGCCCGGACAGGCCCATGCCCAGTTCACCGTCCCCGCCAAGCACCCGATGGTGAGCCTGCTCGGCTCCGGTGACGCGCTGCTCCGCGTGATCGAGCGGTCGTTCCCGCAGGCCGACATCCACGTCCGGGGCAACCAGGTCAGCGCGATCGGCGACGCGGCGGAAGTCGCGCTGATCCAGCGCCTGTTCGACGAGATGATGCTGGTGCTCCGCACCGGTCAGCCGATGACGGAGGACGCAGTGGAACGCTCGATCGCCATGCTCAGGGCGAGCGAGAACGGATCGGAGGGCGGCGAGGAGACTCCCGCCGAGGTGCTCACGCAGAACATCCTCTCCAACCGGGGACGCACGATCCGCCCCAAGACGCTCAACCAGAAGCGGTACGTCGACGCGATCGACAAGCACACGATCGTCTTCGGCATCGGCCCCGCCGGCACCGGAAAGACCTACCTCGCCATGGCGAAGGCGGTCCAGGCCCTGCAGTCCAAGCAGGTCACCCGGATCATCCTGACCCGCCCGGCCGTCGAGGCCGGCGAGCGCCTCGGCTTCCTGCCCGGCACGCTCTACGAGAAGATCGACCCCTACCTGCGCCCGCTCTACGACGCCCTGCACGACATGCTCGACCCCGACTCGATCCCCAAGCTCATGGCGAGCGGCACGATCGAGGTCGCGCCGCTGGCGTACATGCGGGGCCGCACCCTGAACGACGCCTTCATCATCCTCGACGAGGCGCAGAACACGAACCCCGAGCAGATGAAGATGTTCCTCACCCGCCTCGGCTTCGACTCGAAGATCGTCATCACCGGTGACGTCACCCAGGTCGACCTGCCGAACGGGACGAAGAGCGGTCTGCGCCAGGTCCGGGACATCCTGGAAGGCGTCCAGGACGTCCACTTCTCGGCGCTCACGTCGCAGGATGTCGTCCGGCACAAGCTCGTCGGCCGTATCGTCGACGCGTACGAGCAGTACGACCTCCGCAACGAGAGCCGCGACGACAGCCGCGGTGAGCATCGGCGCGGCCGCAACGGGAAGTAGAACGCAGAACACATGTCGATCGACGTCAACAACGAGTCCGGTACCGAGGTCGACGAGCAGGCGATCCTCGACATCGCCCGCTACGCGCTCGCGCGCATGCGCATCCACCCGCTCTCCGAGCTGTCGGTGATCGTCGTGGACACGGAGGCGATGGAGCAGCTCCACATCCAGTGGATGGACCTGCCGGGACCGACGGACGTCATGTCGTTCCCGATGGACGAGCTGCGTCCGCCGACGAAGGACGACGCGGAGCCCCCGCAGGGGCTCCTCGGCGACATCGTGCTCTGCCCCGAGGTCGCCACCCAGCAGGGCAAGGACGCGCCGACGGAGCACTCCATGGACGAGGAGCTGCAGCTCCTGACCGTCCACGGGGTGCTCCACCTCCTCGGGTACGACCACGAGGAGCCCGAGGAGAAGGCCGAGATGTTCGGTCTCCAGGCGGCGATCGTCGACGGCTGGCGCGCGGAGAAGGGCCTGACCGGCCCCTCCCCGGCGCCGACCGTCTCCTGACCCCGATGGACGTGTCGCTGATCCTCGGGGCGGTCGCCCTGGTCGTCGTGGCCTGGCTCGCCGCCTGCGCCGAGGCCGGACTCGCCCGCGTCTCCAGCTTCCGCGCCGCCGAGGCCGTACGGTCCGGCCGGCGCGGGGCCGAGAAGCTCACCCAGGTGGCCTCCGACCCGACCCGCTATCTCAACGTGGCGCTGCTCGTCCGGGTCGCCTGCGAGATGGCGGCCGGTGTCCTCGTCACCTACGCCTGCCTGGAGGCCTTCCCGGAGACCTGGGAGGCGCTGCTCGTCGCCATCGCCGTCATGGTCCTCGTCTCGTACGTGGCCGTCGGTGTCTCGCCGCGCACGATCGGCCGCCAGCACCCGCTGAACACGGCGACGGCCGCCGCGTACGTCCTGCTGCCGCTGGCCCGGATCATGGGGCCGATCCCGCAGCTGCTCATCCTCATCGGCAACGCGCTGACGCCGGGCAAGGGGTTCCGCAAGGGCCCGTTCGCCTCCGAGGCGGAGCTGCGGGCCATGGTGGACCTCGCCGAGCAGGAGTCGCTGATCGAGGACGAGGAGCGCCGCATGGTGCACTCCGTCTTCGAGCTGGGCGACACCCTCGTGCGGGAGGTGATGGTGCCGCGGACCGACCTCGTCTGCATCGAGCGGTACAAGACGATCCGTCAGGCCCTCACGCTCGCGCTCCGCTCCGGTTTCTCGCGCATCCCGGTGACCGGGGAGAACGAGGACGACATCGTCGGCATCGTGTACCTGAAGGACCTGGTCCGCAAGACGCACATCAACCGGGAGTCCGAGGCGGACCTGGTGTCGACGGCGATGCGGGCCGCCGCCTTCGTGCCGGACACCAAGAACGCCGGTGACCTGCTGCGCGAGATGCAGCAGGAGCGCAACCACGTCGCCGTCGTCATCGACGAGTACGGCGGCACGGCGGGGATCGTCACCATCGAGGACATCCTGGAGGAGATCGTCGGCGAGATCACCGACGAGTACGACCGGGAGCTGCCGCCGGTCCAGGAGCTCGGCGAGGGCCGCCACCGGGTGACCGCCCGGCTCGACATCGGGGACCTCGGGGAGCTGTACGGCTACGGACCCGACGAGTACGACGACGAGGACGTGGAGACCGTCGGCGGTCTGCTCGCCAAGGCGCTCGGCAGGGTTCCGATCGCCGGCGCGAAGGCGGTCGTGGAGCTGCCGGACGGGCGCGCGCTGCGGCTGACGGCCGAGGCGCCGGCCGGCCGGCGGAACAAGATCGTCACCGTTCTGGTCGAACCGCTGGAACCGGAGGAGGAGCCCGCGTGACCCCCGAGCAGCTGCGTACCTTCTGTCTCGCCTTCAACGACGCGTCGGAGGAGTTCCCGTTCGGCCCGGAGACCTCCGTCTTCAAGGTCGCGGGGAAGCTGTTCGCGCTGTCGGCGCTCGACTCCGAGCCGCTGAGGGTCAACCTCAAGTGCGATCCGGACGAGGCGGTACGGCTCCGCGAGGAGCATCCCGCGATCGTGCCCGGCTATCACATGAGCAAGCGGCACTGGAACACGGTGACCGTCGGAGAGCTCCCGGACCGGATGGTCCGGGAGCTGGTCGAGGACTCGTACGACCTGGTGGTCGCGGGCCTGCCGAAGGCCGTACGGCTCCGCCTCGACCGGCCGTAGTCCCACCCCGTCACGGCCTCCCTCCCGACCGGCCGTAGTCCCCGCCCCGTCACGGGCTCCGCCCCGACCGGCCGCGGCCCTCGCGTACCGGCTCCGTGGCACCGGCTCCGCCGCCGGTCGTCGTTCAGGACCGGCGGCGCAGGCCGACGCCGACGAGGAGCGCCGTCGCGAGCACGATCGCCGCGTCCAGGGCGAGGACCGTGCGGACACCGCCGTACAGGTCGCCGCCGGTCGTGGCGAGCACGCCGAGCAGCGGGATGCCGACGGTGATGCCGACCTGCTGGGTGGTGGTCACCAGACCGGTCGCCAGGCCCTGCTCCTCGTCCGGGACACCGGAGGTGACGGTCAGTCCGTACGAGATGATCGCGCCCAGGTGGCACATGGACGCCAGCGAGACCGCGACCGTCGCCAGGACCGCGCCCGCCTGCTCGGTGACGCCGAGCAGCGCGGCCGTGAGCAGGGCCTGTCCGGCGAGGGAGCCGACCAGGGTGCGGCGGGCGCCGATCCGGCCGATCACCTTCGGCGCGAGCATGCCGGCCACGACCGACACCACGCCCTGCACGCCGAAGACCAGGCCGGTCGCGAACGCCGACAGGCCGAGGGTCTCCTGGAGGTACAGGGTGAGCACGAAGACGACCGTCGACATCATCGCGAAGGTGACCAGACCGCCCAGGTTGCCGAAGGCCACCGTGCCGCGCCGCAGCATCGGCAGCGAGACCAGCGGGGCCGGGTGCCGGGACTCCACCCGGACGAAGGCCGCGAGCAGCAGGACGCCCGCCACCAGGGTGACCCGCACGTTCGTGCCGCCGAAGCCGTGCTCGGCCGCCGTCGACAGGGAGTAGATCAGGGCGAGCAGACCACCGGTGACGGTGACCGCGCCGGGCACGTCGAGCCGGGGCCGCTCGGGGGTGCGGGACTCGGGGAGCAGACCGGGGGCCAGCGGCAGCACGATGACGCTGAAGAGGGCGAGCAGGCCCATCGTGGAGCGCCAGCCGAGGGCGTCGGTCATGACGCCGCCGAGGACCATCCCGACGGTGAAGCCGAGCGAGAGCAGCGTGCCGGAGATGCCGAGCGCCCGGTCGCGCAGCGGGCCCTCGGGGAAGGTGGTGGTCAGCAGGGACATGCCGGTGGGGACGATCGCGGCGGCGCCGATGCCCTGGAGGGCACGTCCGGTGAGGAAGGCGGCCGGGTTCCAGGCGAAGGTGGCGAGCAGCGAGGCGGCGCCGAAGACGGCGAGCCCGGCGAGGAAGAGCCTCTTGCGTCCGTAGAGGTCGCCGACGCGGCCGAAGAGGAGCAGGAAGCCGCCGGAGGGCAGGGCGAAGGCGGTGACGGCCCACTGGAGGGCGGACTGCCCGAGGCCGAGGTCGGCGCCGAGGACGGGCAGGGCCACGTTCAGCACGGAGAAGTCGAGCGCGACCATGAACTGGGCGGCGCACAGGACGAAGAGGATGAGCCTCGTGCGGCCGGTGAGGGCCGGGGGAGCGGCGGGGGCCGTGGGGTCGGCGGGCGGGGTGGTCAGCGTGGTCATGACCTCACCCTCGGCGTCCGGGAACATCGCTGGGGAGCGGGAACTTATCCTGTTGGTCGCACCACCAGGCATCCAGGGGGAGGAAGCACACGTGGCCACCGCTCTCGAGAGCACCACGATGAAGCAGCACCGACTGGGCGAACTGCGCGAGTTCCTGATGAGCCGTCGGGCCCGGGTGAGCCCGGCGCAGGCGGGGCTGCCGGACGGCGGTGCGCGGCGCCGCACGCCGGGGCTGCGCCGGGAGGAGGTCGCGGTCCTCGCGGGGGTCGGGGTCTCCTGGTACCAGTGGCTGGAGCAGGGGCGGGACATCACGGTCTCGCCGCAGGTGCTCGACTCGGTGGCGCGGGTGCTGCGGCTGAGCCCGGCGGAACGGCGGCATCTGTACGTCCTGGCGGCGCTGAACCCGCCGGCCCCGGAGACGGCTCCGGAGGACCGGGACATGTGCGAGGGGCTGCGGAGGCTCATCGACGCGTGGATGCCGTTCCCGGCGCACATCATGGACGTGTACTGGAACACGGTCCTGTACAACGACGCGGCGGCGATCGTGCTCGGGATGCGGCCGGAGATCTCGCAGAACTGCCTGGTGGACTTCTTCACCGACCCGCTGTACCGCTCGCGGATGGGCCACTGGGAGGAGCTCGCGCCGAAGGTCGTCGCCCAGTTCCGCTCGGCGTGCTCGGAGTGCCCGGACGACGAGGGCTTCCGGGCGGTGGTCGAGGAGGCCAAGGAGCTGAGCCCGGAGTTCGCGGAGCTGTGGGGGCGGCGGGACATCCTGCCGGGCGGCCAGAACCGCAAGGAGATGGAGCATCCGCTGGTCGGCACGCTCGTCGTCGAGGCGACGCAGCTCCGGGTCCCGGCCCGTCCGGACCTGGTGATCGTGATGCACACGCCGCTGCCGGAAGCGGACACGGCGGCGAAGCTGGAGTGGCTGGTGTCGCCGGAGGGACGCCGGGGGGCGATGTACCCGGTCGCGGGCTGACCTCCGAGCCGGACCTATGCTCGGGGCATGACACTCAGCAGCGAGCACGGCGACCTCGGCGCCGAGGACCTCAAGATCATCACTCTGGCGCGGAGCGCCCGCGCGCGCAACGGCGTGTCCGAGGGGGCCGCGGTGCGGGACGAGACCGGCCGCACCTATGTGGCGGGGACCGTGGAGCTGGAGTCGCTCAAGCTGAGCGCGCTGCGGACCGCGGTCGCCATGGCGGTGGCCAGCGGCGCCGAGTCCCTGGAGGCGGCGGCCGTCGTGTCGAACGCCGAGGCGGCCTCGGACGAGGACCGCGCCGCGGTGCGCGACCTCGGTGGCCCGCAGACCCCGGTGCTGCTCGCGGGCCCCGACGGCCGGCTCCGCGCGGCGGTCACGGCGGGCTGAGGCGGAGAGCCCCACCGCTCCCGGCGGGACGGTGGGAACAGGACAGCGGGGGTCCGGCGCGCGCGCGGGACCCCCGCGCCTTTGTGTCCTTGTGAAGGATCACCGCATCTTCTCTTGCCTTCCCCGGTCGTCTGCGTCTCAATGAACAGCGGTTCGCCCGACGGACCGTCAGATCTCTCGTCCTTCACGCAGTGTCCGCACCCCTGCGTTCGTCATCGGAAGGGGTTCGAACTCGCCATGAGAAGCAGAAGCACCTTAGGAACCGTCGCGGTCCTCGCCGGAGGACTCGCCGCCGCCTCCCTCGCCTTCGCGCCGACGGCCGCCGCCGTCTCGCCGGGGTCGGCGACGGCGACGTACGACTGCGGATCGTGGGGCGGCGGCAGCGCCACCCTCGTCGCGACGCAGAGCGGCACGGCCGCGACCGTCACCGTCACCTCGGCCGTCACGACGCCGATCGCGGTCGGCGCCAACCAGATCAACGCCACGCTCACGATGGCGAAGGCCGGTGGTGGCACGCGGGTCTTCACCGGGAAGAAGAACCCCGCGCTCCCCGCCGGGGGCTCCGTGGTCATCGGCCCGCTGAGCGGGACCGTGGCCTCGGGCGACAGCCTCAACTCGTACTTCGCGGGTGTCGCCCTCAAGATGGTGATCTTCGGGGTCACGGTGAACTGTGACGCCCTGACCTCGCAGTCGCCCGGCCCGTTCGTCTTCAGCTGAGCCCTGCGCGGGGCGGCTGCGGCCGAGCCTCGTACCGTCCCGGACCGGTGTCGCCACAGGCGGCACCGGTCACTGTCGTGACCTGCGGAAACGTCCACAGATCCGCGATCTTGACAGAATCTGATGGGTCATCAGTCGATGTCTCCCGCGTGCATTGACTTCTCTCCGCCCGCAGCCGTCAATGGCGCCCACTCATCCCTAGGAGGGGGCACACCCATGGCACTCACCCGATCCCGGGCGGCGGCCCGAAGACGGCGCTGGACCGCCGTCCTCGGCGCCACCGCCCTCGCCGTCACGGGCGGCGCGCTCGCCGCCCCGGCCGGCGCGACCACCACCTCACAGCCGGTGGAGTTCCAGACCCGCTGCGTCCCGCCGCCGATCGCCGGCATCCCGCCCATCACGGGCACCACCACCGCCGCGATCACGGTCGACAAGACCAGCCCCAAGGTCGGCGACACCGTGACCGTGACCTACACGATCACCAAGCCCGCCGCGTCCAACCCCGTCGACCTCGCGCTCCCGGCCGACATCATGACGCCCAGCGGCAAGGTCACCCTCGGCGGCGCCCAGACCGGAGCGGTGACCGTCACCGGCCCCAAGAAGAACCCGCCGGTCCCCGGCAAGGGCACCTTCCCGGCCTTCTCCATGACCGGCACCTTCACGGTCACCCAGGCCGGATCGATCACCCTCTCGCCCGGCGACTACAACATCCACACCAGCTACATCATGGAGCTGGACACCCCCTGTACGGTGCTCAACCCGCCCGCCCCGGTCTCCGAGACGGTCGTCGCGAGCCCCGTCACCAGCCCCAACACCCGCGCGCTCCAGCTCGACACGGCCTCCGGCGCCCCCGGCGTCCGGGTCACCGTCAACGGCTCCAGGTTCACCCCGCTCACCGAGGTCACCGTCGTCGGCCGCGCCGGAGCGGCGGAGACCGCCGACAGGATGACCGTCACCACCGACAGCGACGGCTCCTTCGCGGCGCGCCTCAAGGTCAACGACAAGGCGACCACCGGGGTCGTGGCCTACGAGGGTGCCGCCTGGAACGCCGACAAGGGCGCCGGGCCCGCCGCGTACACCGTCGTCGACGACACGCCGCAGCCCCCGGACAGCCAGAAGATCACCGCGGCCGTCACGGCGGGCGAGCTGTCCATGACCCAGGCCGGGGACGCCGTCCAGCTGTCCTCGGTCGACTTCGGCCAGGGCGGCGCCGCCACCGGCGACCTGAAGACGGTGACGGTCAAGGACTTCCGCGGCGGCCCCGCGGGCTGGTCCCTCACCGGCAAGGTCACCGACTTCACCGGCCCCGGCGGCTCCATCGGCGCCGGCAGCCTCAGCTGGACCCCGGCCTGCACCGCCAAGGCCGGCAGCCCCAGCACCTGCGCGGCCGGTTCGGCCGGCCCGGTCGGCAGCGGCGGCGCGACCCTCGCCTCCACGCCGAACGGCGCCGTCACCGGCGGCGAGTTCACCGTCGACGCCGGGCTCTCCCTCGACGTCCCGGCCTTCACGGCGCCGGGCTCGTACGCGGGCGTCCTGACGCTGACCCTGTCCTGACCGTGCGGCGGGCCGGGCGCGCACCCGGTCGGCCCGCTCCGATCCGCACCCCGGGGGTTCGCACCCGTGCGCCTGAAGTCGTACGTCCTCCTCCTGAGCAGCCTTCTCCTCGCCGTCCTGGCGGCCGCGCCGAGCGCCTCGGCCGCCGAGAACGGCGAGTGGGCCGTCTATCCGGCCGCCGCCCGGCTGGGCAGCCGTCCCTACTTCTTCCTCTCCGCCGACCCCGGCTCCACGGTCACCGACCGGGTCACCGTCGCCAACAGGACGACCGCCCCGCTGACCTTCCGGCTCTACGGCGCCGACGCCTACAACACCGACCGGGACGGCGGCTTCGCCGTCCGCACCCAGCAGGAGAGGCAGACCGGCGCCGGTGCCTGGATCACGCCCGAGCGGACCAGGATCACCGTCCCGCCCGGCTCCTCCGTCACCGTGCCCTACACGCTGACCGTCCCCGCCGACGCCGACCCCGGCGACCACCCGGGGGCCCTCGTCGCCCTCGACGAGCGGATCAGGCCCGGCGGGAAGGGCTCCGTCGCCGTCGGCGTCCAGCGCGCGGTCGCCGCCCGCCTCTACCTCCGGGTGAACGGGCCGACCGTCCCCGCCCTCGCCGTCGAGGACGTCCGCCTCGACCAGGACCGGCCGCTGGTCCCCGGCACCCGTACGAGCAGCGCCGTCGTCTCGTACACCCTGTACAACCGGGGAAACGTCACCCTCAACCCCAAGGTCGCCCTGCGGGCCGAGGGGCTCTTCGGGCGCACCCTCCTCGACCGCGACCTGGCGAAGGTGCCGGCCGAGCTGCTGCCCCGGCAGAAGATCCGCCTCACCGAGCGGTGGACCGGCTCCCCGCAGCTCGACTGGGGCGACATCACCCTCACCGCCACCGCCAGGGACGTGAGGGAGACCGGCACCGTCTCCTTCCTCGCACTGCCCTGGCTCGCCGCCGCGACCCTGCTCGTGGGGGGTGCCGCGGGCCTCTTCGGCCTGCGGATACGGCGGTACCGGACGGCCCGTACGGGACCGGACGCGCACGTGAGTACGTGAGGGGGGCGCTCATCGGGGACAATGGCCCCCATGAGCGCTCGCAACCAAGAAACCGAAGCCGTCCACCGGGCCGGCTTCGCCTGCTTCGTCGGCCGCCCCAACGCGGGCAAGTCCACCCTCACGAACGCTCTGGTCGGTCAGAAGGTGGCCATCACCTCGAACCGGCCGCAGACCACCCGGCACACCGTCCGGGGCATCGTGCACCGCCCGGAGGCGCAGCTGATCCTGGTGGACACCCCCGGCCTCCACAAGCCGCGCACCCTCCTCGGAGAGCGGCTCAACGACGTCGTGCGCACCACCTGGGCCGAGGTCGACGTCATCGGCTTCTGCCTGCCCGCCGACCAGAAGCTCGGCCCCGGCGACCGCTTCATCGCCAAGGAGCTCGCCGGGATCAAGAAGACCCCCAAGGTCGCGATCATCACCAAGACCGACCTGGTCGACTCCAAGACCCTCGCCGAGCAGCTCATCGCGATCGACCTGCTCGGCAAGGAACTGGGCTTCGAGTGGGCGCAGATCGTCCCGGTCTCGGCCGTCGGCAACAAGCAGGTCCAGCTCGTCGCCGACCTGCTGATCCCGCTGCTCCCGGAGTCCCCGCCGCTCTACCCGGAGGGCGACCTGACGGACGAGCCGGAGCAGGTCATGGTCGCGGAGCTGATCCGCGAGGCCGCGCTCGAAGGCGTCCGGGACGAGCTGCCGCACTCGATCGCGGTCGTCGTCGAGGAGATGATCCCGCGGGAGAACCGCCCGGCGGACCGGCCGCTGCTCGACATCCACGCCAACGTGTACATCGAGCGCCCCAGCCAGAAGGGCATCATCATCGGCCCGAAGGGCAGCCGCCTCAAGGAGGTCGGCATGAAGTCCCGCAAGCACATCGAGGCGCTGCTCGGCACCCCGGTCTTCCTCGACCTGCACGTGAAGGTCGCGAAGGACTGGCAGCGGGATCCCAAGCAGCTCAGAAAGCTCGGTTTCTGACGCCGGCTCGTCCTCCGCGTCCGTGGCGCCCGTCGACTTCCTGTCGGACGCATGCCAGCATGGCGCCGTGACAGAGATCGTCAAGGGGGGAAACCTGTCGGTCCCCGGGCAGGCGTGGCGGATAGCGGTCGTCCGGCGGGACGCCGGTGACGGGGTGCCGGAGGTCGATGCCTCGGCGCTGCTGCTCGACGCCTCGGGCAGCGTCAGGGGCGACGGAGACCTGGTCTTCTACAACCAGCCGGTGCACGCCTCCGGCGCGGTGCGCCTGGTCGGGCAGGTACGGGACGAGGAGCGGCGGGTCGCCGACTGGCTGGAGATCGACACCGCGCGCGTGGAGCCCGCCGTCCAGCGCATCGTGATCACCGCCTCCTGCGAGCACGGGACGTTCGGTCAGGTGCCGGGCCTCCACATCCGGACAGTGAGCGCCACCACCGGCGAGCAGCTCGCGCTGTACGAGGTCGACGACGCGAGCACCGAGACGGCCTTCCTGCTCGGCGAGTTCTACCGGCGCGACGGGGCGTGGAAGTTCCGCGCGGTCGGCCAGGGGTACGCCTCCGGGCTCGTCGGCCTCGCCGAGGACTTCGGCATCGTCGGCAGCGACCCGGATCCCGCCCCGGACGACGAGCCCGCGCACGACGACGAGCCCGTCCCGGTCGACGAGCCCGTCTCCGTCGGCGCCTCTCCGGAGGCCGTTCCCGAGGAGCTCCTCGCCAAGGTCCGGGAGGCCGAGGCGGAGGCCGGGGCCGCCCCCGTACGGACACCGCCGCGAGTCCCCGTACAGCGACCCCGGCGGACCGGCCCGCGGTCGGACGCCGAGCTCTTCGGAGAGGACTTCCCGGAGTTCTTCCGCAGCGGCGAGGGCAAGGCCGACATCACCGTCGACGGGCCGGTCCCGGCCGGTTGGGTCGTCGTCGAGTCGACCCGGAAGGGCGACGGCTACTTCGCTGTGCACAGCATCGACGAGAAGGGCGACAGCGACGCCCTGCTCGCGAACACGCTGATGCAGGACCAGGGGGCCCGTCGGGTCCTGCGGTACGACGGCAAGGCCCCGCTGCGCCTGCGCGTGAGTTCCCACGAGCCGTGGACGGTCGCCGTCCGTCCGGTGAGCACCCTGGAGGTCCTCGACGGCGCCGCCGAGGGACGCGGCTCCGACGTGCTGCTGTACACGGGCCCGGCCGGCCTGCTCACGTCCCGGCTCCGCACGGGGTTCGGCTTCGAGTGGTTCAACATCCACGGCTACGAGCCGGACGGCCGCGACCACCTGCTCGCCAACGAGGCGAACAGGTTCCCCCGGGAGACGCGTCCCCTGCCCGCGGGGCCCCTGCTCGTGCAGCTCGTCAGCGCCGACGGGGACTGGTCCCTGAAGGTCCGGCCGCCGAAGGAGAACAGGTTCTGGCACCGCGCCTCCCGCTAGGTCCCGTCCGACCGTCCCCGGGACCTACGCGCCTTCCTCGAGGACCCTCGTCACGAGGGTCCTCTGCGCGTCCGTGAGGCGCGGGTCGCGGCAGCGGACCGTGCGGCCGTCGACCGTGATCTCGTACGAGAAGCCGTCCGGCACCCCCCGGGCCCCGTCGTCGCCGTCCGCGAGGGCGGCGGTGGCCAGGGACGTCCACTCGGGGTCCGAGACCTCCACCTCCGCCGACCGCTCGATGCCCGCGAAACCGCCCGTGCGCCGCACTCGAATCCGCATGGGACCTGTGTACCAGCCGGATCAGTCGGTCGGTACGCCCACCGCCGACCAGGCCTTCAGGACGGCCTGGATCTCCTCCCCGTCGCCGTACCGCGCCCGCGCCGCCGCCACCGTGGCCGCCGCGAACTCGGAGAAGCGGGCCTCGGGGGTGAGGCTCCCGCCGGTCATCACGTCGTACCAGATCTGCCCGGCCCGCTCCCAGGCGTTCCCGCCGAGCTCGGTCGCGGCCAGGTAGAAGGCGTGGTTGGGGATGCCGGAGTTGATGTGGACGCCGCCGTTGTCGCGGCCGGTGCGGACGTAGTCGTCCATGTGGCCGGGCTGCGGGTCCTTGCCGAGGACGTCGTCGTCGTACGCCGTGCCCGGGGCCTTCATGGAGCGCAGCGCCGTCCCCTCCACGTTCGGGTGGAAGAGGCCCTCGCCGATGAGCCAGTCGGCCTGCCCGGCGCTCTGGCCGAGGGCGTACTGCTTGACGAGGGAGCCGAAGACGTCCGAGACGGACTCGTTGAGCGCGCCGGACTGGCTGAAGTACTCCAGGTTCGCCGAGTACTGGGTGAAGCCGTGGGCCAGCTCGTGGCCGATGACGTCCACGGGCAGCGTGAAGTCGAGGAAGATCTCGTCGTCGCCGTCGCCGAACACCATCTGCTCGCCGTTCCAGAAGGCGTTGCCGTAGTTCTCGTCGTAGTGGACCGAGGCGAGGAGCGGCAGCCCGGAGCCGTCGATCGAGTCGTGGCCGTAGGCGTTCAGGAAGAGGTCGAAGGTGGCGCCGAGGCCCGCGTACGCCCGGTTGACGGTGGCGTCCCCGGTCGCCTCGTCGCCCTCGCCCCGGACCTTGACGCCCGGCAGGTCGGTGCGGCGCTCGCAGTCGTGGATCGTGCGGTGCGGCCGGCCGGCCTCGGCGGGGGAGAGGGTGGGCGCGCTGCCGGGCAGCGGCAGGACCCGGAACGTACGGGCCGAGGCGTCCGCCACGAGGGTGCGGCGGGCGGCGGCGGCGACGGCCGGGTTCGAGGAGTGCGCCAGGTGCTCCAGGAGGTGCGGGGGGACGATCGTGCAGAAGGCGGGCGTGTGACGCGCCGTGTGGGGAGTCATCTTCGCAATGTGGCACTGCGTGAGGACGGTGTCACGAGATGCGACGAGGATTGGCGAAATGGAGTGATGCGTCACTGTTCGCTCTTGACGTGGGCGCCGTCCCGCATACTGAAACGGGACGTCCGCCTCCGTCCCCCTGGGCTAAGCTGCGGCACATCATGCGTTTCGGGCTGCTTCTCCTTAGCTGCCGCGGCGAGGGCCTGTAGTCGTAGGCCGACCCCCTCCCCGCGGGACCTGGTGTTGCGTTCGACAGTCGGCCGTCCCCCGCTGGACCCGAGGAGCCCTACGCATGTCGCAGTCCCCGTTCATCGGCCGTCCCACCCCCGTCACCAACGCGACGCAGCTGCAGAAGCCGTCCGGGATGCCGATCCACAAGTACGGTCGCTACGAGGCCGTGGTCATCCCCGACCGCACCTGGCCCGAGCAGCGGATCACCGAGGCGCCCCGCTGGCTGTCCACCGACCTGCGCGACGGCAACCAGGCGCTGATCGACCCGATGTCCCCGGCCCGCAAGCGCGAGATGTTCGACCTGCTCGTACGCATGGGCTACAAGGAGATCGAGGTCGGCTTCCCGTCCTCCGGCGACACCGACTTCGCGTTCGTGCGCTCCATCATCGAAGAGGGCGCGATCCCGGACGACGTCACCATCTCCGTCCTGACGCAGGCCCGCGAGGACCTGATCGAGCGGACCGTGGAGTCCCTGGTCGGCGCCCGGCGCGCCACCGTCCACCTGTACAACGCGACCGCGCCCACCTTCCGCCGGGTCGTCTTCCGCGGCTCGAAGGAGCAGATCAAGCAGATCGCCGTGGACGGCACCCGGCTGGTCATGGAGTACGCGGAGAAGCTGCTCGACGAGCGCACGGTCTTCGGCTACCAGTACAGCCCCGAGATCTTCACCGACACCGAGCTGGACTTCGCCCTGGAGGTCTGCGAGGCGGTCTGCGACGTCTGGCAGCCGGGTCCGGGCCGCGAGATCATCCTCAACCTGCCCGCCACCGTGGAGCGTTCGACGCCGTCCACGCACGCGGACCGGTTCGAGTGGATGTCCCGGAACCTGACCCGCCGCGAGCACGTGTGCCTGTCGGTCCACCCGCACAACGATCGCGGAACGGCCGTGGCGGCGGCCGAGCTGGCGATCATGGCCGGCGCCGACCGCATCGAGGGCTGCCTGTTCGGGCAGGGCGAGCGCACCGGCAACGTCGACCTGGTGACGCTGGGCATGAACCTGTTCAGCCAGGGCGTCGACCCGCAGATCGACTTCTCGCAGATCGACGAGATCCGCCGCACCAGCGAGTACTGCAACCAGATGGAGGTCCACCCGCGCCACCCCTACGCGGGCGACCTGGTCTACACCGCCTTCTCCGGCTCCCACCAGGACGCCATCAAGAAGGGCTTCGACGCCATGGAGGCCGACGCGGCCGCCGCCGGCGTGACCGTGGACGACATCGAGTGGGCGGTGCCGTACCTGCCCATCGACCCGAAGGACGTCGGCCGCTCCTACGAGGCCGTCATCCGGGTCAACTCGCAGTCCGGCAAGGGCGGTATCGCGTACGTCCTGAAGAACGACCACAAGCTGGACCTGCCCCGCCGGATGCAGATCGAGTTCTCGAAGATCATCCAGCAGAAGACGGACTCCGAGGGCGGCGAGGTCACGCCGGCCGCGATCTGGGCCGTCTTCCAGGACGAGTACCTGCCCAACCCGCAGAACGCCTGGGGACGCATCCAGCTGCGCTCCGGCCAGACCACCTCCGACACGGACGGCACGGACACGCTGACCGTCGAGGCGGTCGTGGACGGCTCCGAGACCGTGCTGTCCGGCTCCGGCAACGGCCCGATCTCCGCCTTCTTCGCCGCCCTGCAGTCGATCGGCGTGGACGCCCGCCTGCTGGACTACCAGGAGCACACGATGAGCGAGGGCGCCTCCGCGCAGGCCGCCTCGTACATCGAGTGCGCCATCGACGGCCAGGTCCTGTGGGGCATCGGCATCGACGCCAACACGACCCGCGCCTCCCTGAAGGCGGTCATCTCGGCGGTCAACCGCTCGGCCCGCTGAGCCGCCGACGCGTTCCCCGACCGCTGCCCCGCACCCTTCCTCCCGGAGGGTGCGGGGCGGCGTCGTTCCCGCACCACCGCGCTCCGCCACCCCGGAGGGTGATCTCGCGACGACCGGTTCGGCCATCGGCCCCGGTGCGACCGGGGCCGCTGCGGCCGCCCTCCCCGTCGGCGGAGGCTTCCTGGCCTTCGCAAAGCGCCGCCGGCGCGCCTCCTGAGGCCGGCGGAAGGGTGACGTGTCTCGGCCAACTCCACGGTGAACTCCTGACGGGGTGCTGACGCCACATCAAGGATGTGGCTAACATCACGCCAACGCCGGCAGTGCAGCCGGGCCGTTGAGGAGGTGCGTGTGCGGTCTGCCCGGAATTCACGTGGTGGGAAAGTGGGCGTCTGCGGAATCCGCACCTCCTGGAACACGGTCGGAGACGGCGAGTTCTTCTGCGAGGAGTGCGGGGGCGACCGGAACTACCGGCGGCGCACCGGCCGCCGCAGGTTCGCCGTCCTGGGCGTCCCGGTCCTGCCCCGGGGCTGTACGGGCCCCGTCGTCGAGTGCGCGGCCTGTCACACGCACTTCGGCACGGAGGTGCTCGACCACCCGACGACGAGCCGGTTCTCCGCGATGCTGCGGGACGCCGTGCACACCGTCGCCCTGGCCGTCCTCGCGGCCGGCGGCACCGACTCCCGCGAGGTCCTCGACCGGGCCGTGAGCGCGGTCCGGTCCGCCGGCTTCGCCGAGTGCACGGCCGTCCAGCTCGTCGACCTCGTCGAGGCCCTGGAGGCCGACACCGGGCGCTTCATGCCCGAGGTGAACCCCGAGGGGACCCTCCTCGCGATCGAGCTGCACGAGGCCCTGGAGCCGCTCGCCCCGCACCTGTCGCCCTCCGGGCGGGAGTCGATCCTGATCCAGGCCGCCCGGATCGCCCTCGCCGACGGGATGTACAGCCCGGCCGAGCGGGAGGTCCTCGGAACCGTCGGGAACGCGCTCGCGCTCGCCCCCGACGACACCGTGCGACTGCTCGCCTCGGCGAGGACCGTCTCCTAGCCGGCCGGTACCGCCGCGGGGCGACGGCCGACGGGCCGCGTGGCCCTTCAGACCAGGCCGTGCGCGTACGCGTAGGCCGTGGCGGAGGCGCGGGAGCCGACGCCCAGCCTGGCGAGGATGTTGTTCAGATGGCGGGCCACCGTGTGCTCGCTGATCACCAGCGTCCGGGCGATGTCCTGGTTCGTCCCGCCCGAGGCGACCAGCCTCAGCACCTCCGCCTCCCGCGCGGTGAGACCGCCCGGCAGCCGCCGCCGCGACCCGCCGGAGAGCAGCGCCGCCGCGCGCCGGGCGTCCGGTACGGCCCCGAGCCGCTCGAAGACCGCCCGCGCGGTGCCCAGCTCCAGCCGGGCCGCCTCCTCGTCGCCCGCCGCCCGGTGGGCCGCCGCGAGCGCCATCCGCACCCGCGCGGCCTCGTACGGCACCCGGAGCTCCAGCCACCCGGCGAGCGCCCGCCGCAGCGGCCGGAGCGCGTCGGGGGCCTTCCGGGCCAGCGCCACCGAGCCGAGGGCCGTGTCGGCCAGGGCCCGCAGCAGCGGTACGTCTCCGGCGAGTGCGTCCAGCTCCGCCGCGGCCCGCGCCGCCCCGGGTACGTCACGGACGGCGAGGGCCACCTCCGCGCGGGCGGCGAGGAGGCGGGCCAGACCCAGGACGTCGTGGTGGGCCTCGCCCCGGCAGGCGAGGGCCAGGTCGACGCCCGCCACCGCCGCGTCGGGCCGGCCCTGCGCGAGGCGCAGCAGCGCGAGGCCCGGCTGGGGGATCCGGCCCAGTTCGTGGGCGTGCCCGTACGAGACGGCGGCCGCTTCGAGGCGGCCCTGGCGCCGCTGGACGTCGCCGGCGGTGTAGTAGGCGGCGGCGGCCGACTCCAGGCGGTCCACCGGCACCTCGCGGCAGGCCTGCCGCGCCTCGGCCTCGGCGAGCGCCCAGACCCCGAGGAGGTCGAGGACCTCGACGCGGTGGGCCCGGCAGACGCCCCGGAAGGGGTTCTCGCCGGCGGGCACGGTCATGGGGAGGGGAACGGGGGTACGGGCGTCCGCGCCGGTCCCCGCCGCCGACCCGGCCGCCCCGGTCCCCGCCGCCCCGTCCGCCGGGTGGCCCGACCACGGCGGGGAACACCACTCCATCGCCGCGTTCGTCCACTCCACCGCCCGCGCGAGGTCGGCGGCCTCCATGCACTGGGTGAGGGCCAGGCCGTACAGCCGGCCCGTGAGCATGCCGCTCAGTTCGCCCGCCACCACCGCGCACATCGCGTCGTCGAGGAGGCCGAGGGCCTCGGCCCTGCGACCGGCCGCGAACAGGACGCGGGACTCGGCCTGGCGGCTGAGGGCGAGGAGGTCGGGGCTGCCGGAGGCGAGCGCGAGTTCCGTCATGCGGTGGGTCGCGGCGAGGGCGGCCTCGTGGTCGCCGTGCGCCACCGCCTCCTCGGCCGCCGACCAGGCGAGGAAGCACTGTTCCGGGCAGTCCGGCAGGTCCTCCAGGTGGTGCCGGGCCCGGTGCAGCCAGCCGGCCGCGGCGGCGGGCCGTCCGAGCCCCGCGTACTCGTGGGACAGCCACCAGGAGGCGAGTCCGGCGCCCCGGCGGTCGTGGGCCGCGAGGTAGGCGGCGTGCGCGCGGAGCCGGGCGGTCACGGACTCGTCGACGTGCCCCGACCACCAGGCGGCGTCGGCGAGGACGGAGAGGTCGTCGGCGGTCAGCCCGCGGGAGGGGTGCAGGTCGTGGGCGTGGAGCAGCTCGTACGCCTCGGCCCAGGACTCACGGGCGGCGGCCTCCCTGGCGCGCTCGACCGCGTCGGCCGCCGTGGTGGTGCGTCGGGTGTGGGCCGTGGGTGCGGACATGGCTCTCGCCTCCTCCCGGTCCTCTCAGGGTAGGACCGGGAGGAGGCGAGGGCCGCCCGTACGGGGGTGCTACTCGATGGCGCCGCTCGCGCGGAGCATGTCCTCGCGCTCGACGATCTTCACGCGCTCGCGGCCCTGCGGCTCGCCGAGCGCCTTCTCGGCGGCGTCCAGGGCGTACCAGCCCTCCCACGTCGTGTACGTGAGGCCCTTGCCCTCCAGGAAGGAGACGACCGCCTCCGGCTCCGGGGTGGCCGGGGTCAGCAGGCGCCCGTTCGCGAAGTCGTCCAGGAGGTTCGCCACGGTCTCGTTGGCGTCGCCCTTGGTGTGGCCGATGAGGCCGACGGGGCCGCGCCGGATCCAGCCGGTGCAGTACGTGGAGGCCATGTGCTCGCCGGTCTCCTCGATGACCCGGCCGCCCTCGTCCGGCACGGTGCCGGTCGTGGTGTCCCAGGGGAGCTTGGGCAGCTCGTCGGAGAGGTAGCCGACCGCGCGGTAGACGGCCGACACGTCCCAGTCGGTGGTGGCGCCGGTGCTCGTCACGTTCCCGGTGCCGTCCAGCTCGGTGCGCTCGGTGCGGAGACCGACGACCTTGCCGTCCTCGCCGAGGATCTCGACGGGCGACTCGAAGAAGTGCAGGAACAGCTTGTGCGGGCGGTCGCCGACGTCGCGGATCGCCCAGTTCTCCAGCGTCTTGGCGACCATGTCGGTCTGCTTGTTCTTGCGCCGCTCGGCGATCGAGCCCTCGTCGTAGTCGATGTCCTCGGGGTTGACGATGACCTCGATGGTGGGGGAGTGGTCCAGCTCGCGCAGCTCCATGGGGCTGAACTTGGCCTGGGCCGGGCCACGGCGCCCGAAGACGTGGATCTCGACGGCCTTGTTGACCTTGAGACCGTCGTAGACGTTCGCCGGGATCTCGGTCGGCAGCAGCTCGTCGCCGGTCTTGGCGAGGATGCGGGCGATGTCGAGGGCCACGTTGCCGACGCCGAGGACGGCGACCTTCTCCGCTTCGAGCGGCCAGGTGCGCGGGACGTCCGGGTGGCCGTCGTACCAGGAGGCGAAGTCGGCCGCGCCGTACGAGCCGTCCAGCTCGACACCGGGGATCTTCAGCTCGCGGTCGGCCATGGCGCCGGTCGAGAAGACCACGGCGTCGTAGAAGGCGCGCAGGTCGTCGAGGTGGACGTCGGTGCCGTAGTCGACGTTGCCGAAGAGGCGGACCTGAGGCTTGTCGAGGACCTGGTGGAGGGCCTTGACGATGCCCTTGATGCGGGGGTGGTCGGGGGCGACGCCGTACCGGATGAGGCCGAAGGGCGCCGGCATCCGCTCGAAGAGGTCGATGGACACGCCCGGCTCGGCGGCGGCCTCGGACTTCAGCAGCGCATCGGCGGCGTAGATTCCGGCGGGGCCGGCGCCGACGATCGCGACCCGGAGGGGGCGGGGCATGACTGGGTTCCCTTCGCAAGCGACATGGCGGCGAAGCCGCCGACACTTAGGTCACCCTAATTAACATCCCGCGAGAAGTGGTACCCGACCCCGGTCTATGAGCCCATAAGGCGAACTTATGACTTCCCAAAGCCGGACTAGGCCCCGCCCTCGGCGAGGGCCTCGACCGTCAGGAGGGCCAGCGCCGCCAGGCCGCCGAGCCCGCAGAGGAGGAGGAACGTCCCCGCCGCGATGCTCAGGCGCTGCATGAACCCCGGCGTCAGCGTGTAGACGTCCGCCGGGTCCTTCGGATCGTAGGCGACCTCGAGGTACGGTCCGTGGCTGAGGTGGGAGACGGTACGGGTCGTCCCGCCGGTGTCGACGTAGAGATAGGTCCCCGGCACGTTGGCCGGCCGGGCGAACTCCCTGACACCGTGCTTGCGCACCCGCCGCGTGTGGGTCCACTGCCCGATCTCGTAGACGGCGGCCCCGAGGACCACCGTCGTGATCAGCCCGATCACGGCGGCGCCGGCCGCGTAGCCGGCGCCGCCGGTGACCCCGGTGACCACGGAGAGGGCGACGACCGCCCCGAGGGACACGAGCGCGAACCACATGAACCGGCGCAGGTGCCTGCGCTGCCAGTGCGTCCTGAAGGTCCTCAGGACGACGAGCGCGGCGCCGTCGACCTCCTCGTCCGGCTCCGGCAGCAGCGGGTTCACACCGTCGGCGAAGGCGGTGGCGGCGGCCTCGCCCACGCCCTCGACCCGGTGGACCGCGGGCGTCGTCCCGGCGGGGGCCCGCAACTCGACGGCGACGGCCCCTCCTTCGGCCCGCACCCGGGCGATGGCCGCGGCGGGGATCGTGAGCTCCTCGCGGGGCCGCTCCAGGAACAGCCCCTCGGGGGCGGCGCTCAGGGTGATGCCGCCGTGGCCCTTGAGGACGGGTATGGACGCGATGATCGACATGGCCGAGAGCCTAGGGCGAACGGCCGTCCGCGTCAGCCCTTGAGCGCCGTGACGAACGCGGACCGGGCGAGGCCGCCATGACCGGGGCGGGCCTTCGGCCTGCCCGACGCCGCGGACCGGGCCGATGCCGGGAACGCCGTCGAGGAGAGTCCGGGAACAACCCGTGGTGCGAACGCGCGGATCTCCGTCGCCACCGTCTCCGGCTCCGCCGCCTCGTGGGAATAGGACGCGAACGGCGACTTATCGATGAGTTCCCTACACGTCCGTTCGAAAATACCGCCGGTTTGTAGTACCTCGCCGATTCGCATCGCCAGGTCCAGCTGCGGCTTTCGAATTCCCTGCTCGAACAGGCCGATCTGCGCACCCGGAACGAACACGCGTCTGCCCCGTTCCTCCCTGGTAAGCCCCGTACCCTCCCGGCGCCCCTTCAGCAGCTCGCCGCAGAACACCCCCACGTCCTGCCGCCTGCCTCTGGCCAAGGATTAACTCCCCTGCGCGAAGCCATAGTTGTACGGCCTGCACGTCTGCCGATTCTACGGATCCGGCCCCACCCTGGTGAGGCGAAGCGGGAAATGGATTCAGAAAGGCATACGTTGGTGAAGGAAGACATCATGAAGACGACCACGGGGGCCATCGAAGCCGCACAAGAGGCAGTGACGGAATTGCGCGAGGCACTCGCGAGCGCGGGAATCAGGCTTCCCTCGCTCGGGCTCGACGTCGTCACCCTCGCCGCCGATCCTCCGAGGCCGCTCGTCGAATTGGGATGCTGCACGGTGGAAACGGCACGGCTCCTCGCCGCCGCCGTCCTGCCGGGGGAGGAGAACCGGTCATGACACTGCCCATCGGGTCGTACGTCGTGGAGATCCGCACCGGGCGGGTCGGGACGGTCATGGGGCACGAGGGGCCCTATGTCCAGGTCCGGCCGCTGGGCGGCGGACGCGAGTGGGACGTGGAGCCCGAAGAGGTGCGGGAGGCGACGTCGGCCGAGCGGTTGAGCGCGGCCACGGCGCACGTGAACGCGCGAAGCCGGGGCGAGGTGCCCTGACGGCACGCGAGGAAGCGGAACGCCCGGCCGGGGAGGGTCCCCGGCCGGGCGTTCGTCGTGCGGAGTCGGGCGGACGGACGGCGGCGCGGCGTCCGCGGCCGTCTAGCCGCCGCTCGGGCGCCGCCTCCTCCACCACACCAGGGCCGCTCCCGCCGCCGCCAGGGCCGCGGCGATTCCGGTGATCAGGCCGACGGGGGCGCTCGACCCGGTGTCGGCGAGGTCTCCGTCGGGGTCCTGCGGGTCCCGGGTCGGGGCCGGGCCGGGGGCCGTGGTCGACGGAGCCGGGGTGGACGGGGTGTCCGTGGGCTTCGGCGGGTCCGACTCCGTCGGCGACGGGGCCGGGGTCGGGGTCGTCGGGGTCGGGGTCGGCGTGGGGTTCTGGCTTCCCGCCCTGCCGCTGGTGTCACCGCCGAGGAACGTGAGGCCGTCCTCCTTGTAGGAGAGGGCCTCGCCCTTCACGTGGCGGGTGACGTCGTCCAGGTTGGGCTTCCGCGCGGTGAACGTCGTCCGGGGGATGTCGCGCTGCGGCTGCTTCGAGAAGTCCACGCCGCCGGTGGTGTAGATGTACACCTTGTCGCCGACGGGGAGTTCGTACTCGTAGTCGCCCTCGGTGAACGAGCGGCGCATCTCGCGCCACACGGTCGTCTTGTCCCACGAGGCGTTCTCGCCCCGCAGGGGCCAGCGCCGGACGTCGTCGCTGTCGATGATCCGGTTGAACGAGCCGCCGAACGCCGTCGGGTCCTTCGTGACCGTCTGGCGGACGTACTCGGCTCCGATGCGGGCCTTGTAGACGCGGCGCAGGTCGGCGTACCTGGCGTCCTCGTTGATCTTCTTCTCGACCACCGGCACGATCGTGTCCTGGTAGACGCGCATGTTGTGGGCGATCTGCTCCTTGGTCAGATCGCACTTCGCGCCACCGCCACCGGGGGTGTCGTAGTCCTGGGCGACCGTCTTGACCTCAAGAGGGCTGTCGAGGATGTAGACGCCGTCGTCCTGGAGCCGCACCTGGGCCTGCTTCGGCACGATCCAGTTCCGGGTGGAGTTCATGCACGGCACCCCGTCGACGCGGGAGATGCCGTACCAGAACGTCCTGCCCTCCTCGGTCTTGGGATCCTGCGCGCGGCCGAACTCGCGCTTCATCTCCATGTCGGCTTCGAGGAGGACGCGCCCGGCGTCGGTCCGGTCGAACGGCGCCTTCATGATCGTGCCCGGGTCGTCCGGGTTGAGGTTGACCCAGAAGTGGTCCGGGGTCAGGGCCAGCCAGGTGTAGAAGGCGTCGGAGATGAGCTGGGCCTTCGCCCTGCCGCCGTATCCCGGGCTCTGCTCCTCGTCGGTGTTCCTCGCGCTGTACGCGTAGTGGAGGTTCCCGCTCTTCGTCTGCCCGATGTACGACAGGTCGAGGGTGGAGAAGTCGACGCCGCCGGGGCCGCGGATGTTCTGCGCCGGGTTCTGGACGAGGCCGCGGGCCCGCTCCACCTGCCGGCGATGGGTCTCGGGGTTGGGCGCCGAGCGCTGCGTCATGTCCACGCCCGAGCCGACGGCCGGCCTGCGGGGGTCCGGGTTCATGCCGTCGGCGACCTTGCGCATGTACGCGGTCTGCTTGAACTGTGGGTCGGGCGTGGCGGAGTGCCGGTAGTACTTGATGCCCGCGTCGCCGTACTTCCTGATCGTGTTGGCGTCGGGTTCCTGGCCGTTGATGTAGACGACGCGCCAGCCGCGCTGGACGAGCGCCTTGTCGACCGGGAGCTGCTTGGCGTCGAAACCGATCCCGGACTTGATCTCGTAGATCGTCTTCGTCCGCATGTTGATCGCGTCGAAGTTCCGGGTGCTGCGCGGGAAGTTGTCGCCGAGCTCGGCCTTCAGCTCCCGGTACAGCCGCGGGTCCAGCTCCTTGAGGCTGCCCTGGCAGATCCAGTCGACCCCGCCGAGGTTGAAGTGGCGGACGACCTGGCGCTCGAAGCCCTCGCCGCGCTTGTTGTTGCCCTCGTTGCGGATGTAGACGTTGTTCAGCCACTCGTTGAAGCTTCCGGCGTACGGCTTGGGCCCGGCCTGCTTCTCCTTCCAGGTGGCGGCGGCGTTCTCGATGCTGCCCCACGGGTACTTCTTGGGGTCGTTCCCCTGCGGGAGACCGACCACCGAGGGGTCCGCCAGACCGTCGAAGCCCTTGGAGAGGTGCTCGTACGGGTAGAGGATCCGCTCGGCGTTCGGAGTCGACCACTGGCCGGGTCCCGCGGGCTTCCAGCCCGGCAGCGACGCGCGGGGCGGTGGTGTCGGAGTGGTGCCGTACCTGTCCATGCAGCGCTGGGGCGCCGCCTCCGCCTCGCCCTGGAGACCGGGCAGGCCTCCGGCGAGGAGGACGGTCGTGCCGAGCACGACGGCGGCCGCCCGTGCGGTCAGCCGACCGCGGGCGCGTATCGATGAGTGCACGATGTGAATTCCCTCGTGGGGGCAGGGAAGCGTGTGCACCGGCGCGCGCGGCGACGGTGCGGGAGGGGGCGCTGCGTGGCCCCCGTAGCGGCAGCTGCCCCGTCCAGCACCATAGCCACCGACGGAGTGCTCGCCGCAAGACGTTCCGCGCGTGTCGTCTGTGTCAACTCCCTTACAGTGTGCGGACTTTGCGAAGGGATCGCGGATGCGGGGGACGGGCCCGCCTAGGCTCTGGGACATGAGCAACGACCACTCCGCCGCCGCGCGGGAGCTCCTCGTCGAGCGGTGGCTCGACGACGCGCACGTCCTCGCCCACCGGCTCGAACAGGTCCACCTGCCCGAGGGGTTCCCCTTCGACTGGACACCGGCCTCGCTCACCGACCTCGAAGCGGCCCTGCTCGCCGACGAGGAGGGGCCCGACGAGGAGTTCGAGCGGGCCGCCTGCGTCTACGTCGGCGAGATCCTGATGGACGTCTGCGGCGGCCGGTGGGGGCTCGACACGGACGCCGACCCCGTGGACGGGGAGCCGGTCGTCGAACCGGACCCGGCCCTCGGCCTGCCGCCCGTCTCCCTGCCGGGCCTGATCGCCGTCGCCGTCGCCGTGGGCAGCGGGCACGAACTCACCGGGGAACGGGAGCGGCTCCTCGCCGCCGTGGAGGCCCACCGGGCCGCCGTCCCCGGCTGGGAACCCGTCAAGGAGCGCTCACCGCTGGACCCGCTCGGCCCGCAGCCGGAGGACCCGTGGCTGACCGGCCGGCTCCGCGAGCGGGAGGAGGCCTTCCCCGCCTGGGCGGCGGCCGCTCCCGCCGCCGGTCCCTGGGACTTCTCCCTCGACAGCCTCGACCGGCTCGAAGACCTCGTCCGCGGCCGGTACGCGACCACCGAGGCGTTCGACGCCGACCTGGACGGGGCCTTCCTCACCGGGGCGGTCTGGTACCTCGGCGAGGTCGTCCGGCGGCACGGCGACAGCGTCTGGCTCCACTGGGCCGAGGACCCCGGAGCCGAGCGCGGCAGCCACCACCACCCCGACAACCCCTGGTCGGGGCTGCCCTTCCTCCACCAGCCCCACCGGCGCGGGGCCCGGCCCCTGGACCCGGTGGAGACGCTGCGGGGCGTGGTCCGGTACGGGGACGCGTACCGGCTGCGGGGGCTCGTCCCGTAACCCCGCACGGCGCCGGCCAGAGGCCGACCCCTCCACCGCCCCGGCCCCTTCCACGACTCCGGCCCGGGGTGCCTCCGCCGTACGCGAGAATGGGCGCATGAGTCTGTTCCGCGACGACGGCATCGTGCTGCGCACCCAGAAGCTGGGTGAAGCGGACCGCATCATCACCCTCCTCACGCGCGGTCACGGGCGCGTACGCGCCGTGGCGCGCGGGGTCCGGCGGACCAAGTCGAAGTTCGGCGCGCGGCTCGAACCGTTCTCCCACGTGGACGTGCAGTTCTTCGCCCGGGGGAGTGAGCTGGTCGGACGCGGCCTGCCGCTCTGCACCCAGAGCGAGACCATCGCCGCGTACGGCAGCGGGATCGTCACCGACTACGCCCGCTACACCGCCGGCACCGCCATGCTGGAGACGGCGGAGCGGTTCACCGACCACGAGGGCGAGCCCGCCGTGCAGCAGTACCTGCTGCTCGTGGGCGGCCTGCGGACCCTCGCCCGGGGCGAACACGCCCCCCACCTGATCCTGGACGCCTTCCTCCTCCGCTCCCTCGCTGTGAACGGCTACGCGCCCAGCTTCGAGGACTGCGCCAGATGCGGGATCCACGGTCCCAACCGGTTCTTCTCGGTCGGGGCGGGCGGTGTCATATGCGGCGACTGCCGGGTGCCCGGAAGCGTCGTACCCTCGGCGGAGGCCATCGGCCTGCTCAGCGCGCTGCTCACCGGCGACTGGGCGACGGCGGACGCGTGCGAGCCGCGTCACGTCAGGGAGGGCAGCGGGCTCGTGTCCGCCTATCTGCACTGGCACCTGGAGCGCGGCCTGCGCTCCCTGCGGTACGTAGAGAAAAGCTAGGAGAGACCACGTCATGGCCATCGCACGACTCCTCGGTCGCCAGCGCCGGGAGTACAGCACCCCCGAGCCGCACCCGTCCGGCGCCCACCCGCCGAAGCTCCAGTCCGAGCTCGTCCCGGAGCACGTCGCGATCGTCATGGACGGCAACGGCCGCTGGGCCAAGGAGCGCGGCCTGCCCCGCACCGAGGGCCACAAGGTCGGCGCCGAGCAGGTGCTCGACGTGCTCCAGGGGGCGATCGAGATGGGCGTGGGGTCGATCTCGCTGTACGCCTTCTCCACCGAGAACTGGAAGCGCTCCCCCGAGGAGGTGCGCTTCCTCATGAACTTCAACCGCGACTTCATCCGCAAGTCCCGCGACCAGCTCGACGCGCTCGGCATCCGGGTGCGCTGGGTCGGCCGGATGCCGAAGCTGTGGAAGTCGGTGGCCAAGGAGCTCGAGGTCGCGCAGGAGCAGACCAATGACAACACCAGGCTCACCCTGTACTTCTGCATGAACTACGGCGGTCGCGCGGAGCTCACGGACGCGGCGCAGGCGCTGGCCGAGGACGTGAAGGCCGGCCGGCTCGACCCGGCGAAGATCACCGAGAAGACCATCCAGAAGTACCTCTACTACCCGGACATGCCGGACGTGGACCTCTTCCTGCGGCCCAGCGGCGAGCAGCGCACCTCCAACTACCTGATCTGGCAGAGCGCGTACGCCGAGATGGTCTTCCAGGACGTGCTGTGGCCCGACTTCGACCGCCGCGACCTGTGGCGGGCCTGCGTCGAGTACGCCCAGCGCGACCGGCGCTTCGGCGGCGTCGACCCGGCCGACATGGCCGTCCTCGACAAGGGCTGAGCGGAGACGGAAGGGCCCGCACCCCACGGGGTGCGGGCCCTTCGTATGTCAGGTCACTTCCCGGCGCACTCCGCGCACGTGCCGAAGATCTCCACCGTGTGCGCCACGTTCACGAAGCCGTGCTCCGAGGCGATCGTCTCGGCCCACTGCTCCACCATGGGGCCCTCCACCTCCACGGCCTTGCCGCAGAGCCGGCAGACCAGATGGTGGTGGTGGTCGCCGGTCGAGCAGCGCCGGTACACCGTCTCGCCCTCGCTCGTGCGCAGCGCGTCGACCTCGCCCGCGTCCGCCAGGGACTGGAGCGTGCGGTAGACGGTGGTGAGGCCGACCGAGTCGCCGCGGTGCTTGAGCATGTCGTGCAGCTCCTGGGCGCTGCGGAACTCGTCCACCTCGTTCAGCGCCGCCGACACGGCGGCCCGCTGCTTGGTCGAGCGGCCTCGTACGGGGGGTCCTGCCGTCACCACGAGGGCCTCCTTGAATGCTTGTCTGCCCCCGCCATTCTGCCAGCCCCCCGCGCCCCCGCGGCCGGACCGGATCAGACCTTCACGTCGTCCGTCGGCCGCCGGGTCGCCGGAACCGGTGCGTCGCAGCTCTCCGCGCCCGTCTCGGCCGCCCGCGCCCGCCGTCTGGCGAGCGGTGCGGCGAGCAGGGTCAGCAGGACGAAGACCCCGATCGCGTACAGCACGATCGTCGCGCCGGGCGGTACGTCCTGGTAGTACGAGGTGACCGTGCCCGCCAGGGTGACCGTGATGCCCGTCACCACCGCGAGGACGAACGTCGCGCGGAAGGACTTCGACAGTTGCTGGGCCGCCGCCACCGGCACCACCATGAGCGCGCTGACGAGGAGCAGGCCGACGACCCGCATGGCGACCGTGACGGTCACCGCGGCCGTCACCGCGATCAGCAGGTTCAGGGCGCGCACCGGGAGGCCGGTGACCCGGGCGAACTCCTCGTCCTGGCTGACCGCGAAGAGCTGCCGGCGCAGTCCGACCGTGACCAGGACGACGAAGGCGGCCAGGACGCCGATCGCCGTGATGTCCTCGGTGGAGACCGTGGAGAGCGAGCCGAAGAGGTACGAGCTGAGGTTGGCGTTGGAGCCGGTCGGCGAGAGGTTGATCAGCAGGACGCCGCCCGCCATGCCGCCGTAGAAGAGCAGTGCGAGCGCGAGGTCGCCGCGGGTCTTCCCGTACGCCCGGATCAGCTCCATCGCGACCGAGCCGACGACGGCGACCAGGGTCGCCATCCAGACCGGGCTGGAGTTCAGCAGGAAGCCGAGGCCGACGCCGGTCATGGCGACGTGGCCGATGCCGTCGCCCATCAGCGCCTGACGGCGCTGGACCAGGTAGATGCCGACGGCGGGCGCGGTGATGCCGACGAGCACGGCCGCGAGGAGCGCGCGCTGCATGAAGGCGAGCTGGAGGATTTCCATGATCAGGTCAGCTTCCTCAGGTCAGCAGACCCGTGCGGAGCGGCTCACCGGCCGCGTGCGGATGGACGTGGTCGTGGCCCGGCAGCGCGTGCTGCCCGAGCGCCTCCGGCGGCGGGCCGTCGTGGACGACACAACCGTCGCGGAGCACGACCGCGCGGTCGATCAGCGGCTCCAGGGGGCCCAGCTCGTGCAGGACGAGGAGGACCGACGTACCGCCCGCGACCTGCTCGCGCAGGGTCGCGGCCAGGATCTCCTGGCTGGCCAGGTCGACCCCGGCCATCGGCTCGTCCATGATCAGGAGTTCGGGCTCGGAGGCGAGCGCGCGGGCGATCAGGACCCGCTGGTGCTGGCCGCCGGAGAGCGCGGAGACGGAGTCCCCGGCGCGGTCGGCGAGACCGACGAGGTCGATGGCCCGCTCGACGGCGGCCTTGTCGTCCTTGGTCAGCCAGCCGAACCTGCGGCGGGAGAGCCGGCCGGAGGAGACGACCTCGCGGATGGTGGCGGGGACGCCGCTCGCGGCGGTGGTGCGCTGCGGTACGTAGCCGACCCGGGCCCAGTCGCGGAACCGCCTCCGCTCCGTGCCGAACAGCTCGATCGTGCCGCCGGTCAGCGGCACCTGGCCGATGACGGCGCGGACCGCGGTGGACTTGCCGGAGCCGTTGGCGCCGAGCAGGGCGACGACCTCACCGCGGCGGACGGTGAGGTCGACACCGCGGAGGACGGGCCGGGCGCCGAGGGCCGCCGTGGCCCCGCGGACGGAGATGACGGGTTCCGTTTCGAGGGCTGCCATGGCTCGTACCTCCTGCTGTGCTGTGATCACTTGGCGCCGAGGGCCTTCTGCAGCGCGGTGAGGTTCGACCGCATGACCTCGATGTAGTCATCGCCCTTGGAGGTCTCGGTGATTCCCTCCAGCGGGTCGAGCACGTCGGTCTTCAGGCCGGTGTCGCTCGCGAGGGTCTTCGCGGTCCTGTCGCTCGCCAGGGTCTCGAAGAAGACGGTGGTG
This sequence comes from Streptomyces sp. NPDC002057, assembly GCF_040296665.1. Taxonomy (NCBI): domain Bacteria; kingdom Bacillati; phylum Actinomycetota; class Actinomycetes; order Kitasatosporales; family Streptomycetaceae; genus Streptomyces; species Streptomyces sp. NPDC002057. Next base: position 32,122 of record NZ_JBEOXR010000018.1, on the reverse strand, counting down.
ACCTTGTCGTGCTCCGCGATGTCCTGGAGTTCCTTGATCCGGGCGGGGCTCGGCTCGGACTCGGGGTCGATGCCGGAGATGCCCTCCTGGTCCAGGCCGTACCGCTCGGCGAGGTAGCCGAAGGCGGAGTGCGTGGTGATGAAGGTCTTCGTCGCGGTGTTCTTCAGGCCGGTCTCGAAGGCGGTGTCCAGGTCGCCGAGCTTCTTGACGAGGGCGGCGGTGTTCTTCTCGTAGTCGGCGGCGTGGGCCGGGTCGGCCTTCTCCAGGGCGGTGCCGACACCCTTGGCGACCTCGGCGTACTTCACGGGGTCGAGCCAGATGTGCGGGTCGGCGCCGGCCTCGGAGCCGTGGTCGTGGCCCGCCTCTTCCTCCGCGTGCTCCTCGGTGCCGTGGTCGTGGCCCTCGTGGCCGACCTCGGTGCCGTGCTTCTCGAGCTTCGTGAGGGTGGCGGCGTCGACGGTGTGCTCCACGCCGGCCTGGGCGATCGCGTCGTCGACGGCGGGCTGGATGCCCTTGAGGTAGAGGACGACGTCGGCCTCGCCGAGCTCGCCGATCTGCTTCGGCTTGAGCTCCAGGTCGTGGGGTTCGACGCCGGGCTTGGTGAGCGTGTTGACGGCGACGTGGCCGCCGCCTATCTGCTCGGCCAGGTACTGCATGGGGTAGAACGACGCCACGACGTCCAGCTTGCCGTCGGCGCCCTTGCCGGCCGCGTCGGAGGTCCCGCCGCAGGCGGAGAGGGTCACGAGGCCGAGCGCGACGGCTCCGGCGACGGCGGTGGTGGGTATCAGGCGGCGTACGTTCATGACACTCATTTTCAACAAAACTGGAAACGATTGTCAATTGTCGTACGTGTGGCCCCGCCCACGCGACCTCTCGGGCGGGCCCCGCACCGAACCGATTTGATACAGGGGGTGCGGGCGCCGGTAACCTGAGGCATTCGCACTTCGTCGTCGTAATGAAGAGAGCACCGTGGCCGCCGACAAGATCGACACCATCGTCAGCCTGAGCAAGCGCCGTGGCTTCGTCTACCCGTGCAGTGAGATCTACGGCGGCCAGAAGGCCGCCTGGGACTACGGACCGCTGGGTGTCGAACTCAAGGAGAACATCAAGCGCCAGTGGTGGCGTTACATGGTCACCGCGCGCGAGGACGTCGTCGGCATCGACTCGTCGGTCATCCTGGCCACCGAGGTCTGGGAGGCCTCCGGCCACGTCGCCACCTTCACCGACCCGCTGACCGAGTGCACCTCCTGCCACAAGCGCTTCCGCGCGGACCACCTGGAGGAGGCGTACGAGGAGAAGCACGGCCGTCTCCCCGAGAACGGCTTCGCCGACCTCAACTGCCCCAACTGTGGCAACAAGGGCACCTTCACCGAGCCCAAGCAGTTCTCCGGCCTGCTCTCCACGCACCTCGGCCCGACCCAGGACACCGGCTCCGTCGCGTACCTGCGTCCCGAGACCGCCCAGGGCATCTTCACCAACTTCGGCCAGGTCCTGCAGACCTCGCGGAAGAAGCCGCCGTTCGGCATCGGGCAGATGGGCAAGTCCTTCCGGAACGAGATCACTCCGGGCAACTTCATCTTCCGCACCCGCGAGTTCGAGCAGATGGAGATGGAGTTCTTCGTCAAGCCGGGCGAGGACGAGCAGTGGCAGGAATACTGGATGGAGCAGCGCTGGAACTGGTACACGGGCCTGGGTCTCCGTGAGGAGAACATGCGCTGGTTCGAGCACCCCAAGGAGAAGCTCTCCCACTACTCGAAGCGCACCGCCGACATCGAGTACCGCTTCTCCTTCGGCGGCAGCGAGTGGGGCGAGCTGGAGGGCGTCGCCAACCGCACGGACTACGACCTGAACGCGCACGCGCAGGCCTCCGGCGCCAACCTCACCTTCCTGGACCAGGAGTCCGGCGACCGCTACACGCCGTACGTCATCGAGCCCGCCGCCGGTGTCGGCCGCGCGATGCTGGCCTTCCTCCTCGACGCGTACAGCGAGGACGAGGCCCCCAACGCCAAGGGCGTCATGGAGAAGCGCGCCGTGCTGCGCCTCGACCCGCGCCTGTCCCCGGTCAAGGCCGCCGTCCTGCCGCTGTCCCGCAACGCGCAGCTCTCCCCGAAGGCCAAGGGCCTGGCGGCGGACCTGCGCCAGAACTGGAACATCGAGTTCGACGACGCCGGCGCCATCGGCCGCCGCTACCGCCGCCAGGACGAGATCGGCACCCCGTTCTGCGTGACCGTCGACTTCGACACCCTCGACGACAACGCGGTGACCGTGCGCGAGCGCGACACCATGAAGCAGGAGCGCGTCTCCCTCGACCAGATCCAGGGCTACCTGGGCAGCCGCCTGCTCGGCTGCTGATTCCGCTCGGAGAGCCTTCGTACGGGAGAGCCCCCGGTTCCGTCCTCGGAACCGGGGGCTCTCCCGTGCCGTCGGGCGAAGGAGGTCGCGGTTCTCAGGCCCGCAGTGCCCGCCGCACCAGGGAGACGACCGCCGTGAACGCGTCCTCGGCGCCCGGCGCGGACCAGTCGGCGGCGTGCGCCGGGTTGTGGAAGCGGTCCGTGGCGTCGAAGACCGCGCGGGCCGTCGTCCCGAAGTCCCGCTCCGGGGCCGCGAACAGCCCCTCGCCGTGACCGTCCTCCAGGATGCGGGCGATCTGCTCCACGAGGTGCTCCTCGTGCCGGTCGACCACCGCGCTGTTCTCGCCGATCAGGACCTGGAACGTGGCCATCAGCTCCGGATCGCCGCCGGCCTTGCGGCGCTTGAGGGTGAAGAGGGCCGTGAGCCAGCCGGTCAGCCGCTCGTCCGCGGGCTCCCCGCCCTCGACGTACGGCCGCAGCGCGACGATCGTCCGCTCCAGCCACCGCTCGGTCACCGCCTCGCGCAGGGCCGCCTTGGTGCGGAAGTGGCGGTAGACGCTGCCGTGGCTGACGCCGAGGACCCGGGCCACGTCCACGACGGTCGCCTTCGCCGGCCCGTAGCGCCGGAGCACCTCCTCCGTGGCTTCGAGGATGCGCTCGGCGGTCAGGGTCTCGGTGGCGGCCATGGAATGACAGTACCTGTCAGTCACCACGCTCCGGCGGGGCCGGTCAGCGCTCGCTGTCCAGGTGCGCCATCTGCGCCGCCGGGTAGCGCTCGCCGGCCGCGGCGCCCGCCGGGACGGCCTCCTCGATCGCGGCCAGGTCGGCGGCGTCGAGCGTGACGTCCAGGGCGCCGAGCGCCTCCGCGAGCCGGTCCCGGCGCCGGGCGCCGACCAGCGGGACGATGTCCGCGCCGTGCCGCTCGGCCTGCGCCAGGACCCAGGCGACGGCGATCTGCGCGACCGTGACGCCCTTGGCCCCGGCCAGCACTCGCAGTCGCTCCACCAGGTCCAGGTTCCGGTGGAGGTTCTCGCCCTGGAAACGCGGGCTCATGCCCCGGAAGTCGTTCGCCGCCAGCTCCCGGTCGCGGGCGAAGTGGCCGCTGATCAGTCCGCGCGACAGCACCCCGTACGCCGTGACGCCCACGCCCAGCTCCCGGGCGGTGGGGAGGATCTTCTCCTCGATGGAGCGGGAGATCAGCGAGTACTCGATCTGGAGGTCCGCGATCGGGGCCACGGCCGCCGCCCGGCGCAGGGTGTCCGCGCCGACCTCGGAGAGTCCGATGTGCCGGACGTGACCCGCCTCGACCAGCTCGGCGATGGCGCCCACGGTCTCCTCGATCGGGACGTCCGGGTCGACACGGGCGATCCGGTAGATGTCGATGTGGTCGGTGCCCAGCCGCTGGAGCGAGTACGCCGCGAAGTTCTTCACGGCCGCCGGCCGCCCGTCGTACCCCGTGAACCCGCCCTGGACCGTGCGCAGCGCGCCGAACTTCACGCTGGTCAGAGCCTGCTCGCGGGCGGCGGCCGGCGCGCTGCGCAGCGCCTCGGCGATCAGCAGCTCGTTGTGCCCCATCCCGTAGAAGTCGCCGGTGTCGAGCAGAGTCACACCGGCGTCCAGGGCGGCGTGAAGGGTCGCGATCGATTCGGCGCGGTCGCTCTCGCCGTACAGCGCGGACATCCCCATGCAGCCCAGACCGAGGGCGGAGACCCGGGGGCCGGTGGTGCCGAGCGGGCGGGTGGGGACGGGGGGCCTGGTGGTGCTCATGGCTGTCTCCTCGGAAGGGGGGCGGACGGTGTGACAGAACAACCATGACATGACCGATGACAGATTTCAATATTTGTCATTCCTTCAAGGGGTGCGGGGAAAATCGGGTGCTCCCGCCAGGAGGCCCGGGTAGCGTCACCGGCATGTCCTCGTTCTTCCAGATCTACGAGTGAGCGCCGTCACCGGCAGACAGAGCTCGACCACCGCCCACCTCACCGACGGGAGAACACCATGGCCAAGAGCCGCAACAACCTCCTCGGCGTCGGAGGACAGCGCAAGAAGCTGTCCCGCGCCGACCAGCACGGCGCCGGCCACGGCCGCACGGCGGCCCAGCGCGCCGACGACGACCGCAAGCAGGCCCTCCTGAAGAAGATGCGCGAGCGCGCGCGGGGAGCCGGGAGCACCGACGACACCGGGACGGCCGCCAGCGCCCCGGGCACCGACGACACCGGGACGGCGGCCGACGCCACCGCCACCGGCACCGGCACCGGCCAGGAGTAGTCACCACCACCGCACGACGAAGGGCCCGGGGCGTCCGCCGCCCCGGGCCCTTCCGTACGCCCTACCCCACCGACCTCGGCAGCCGCACGGACAGGGCCAAGCAGTACCTGGCAACGGGCTGACCGCCCCGGCACGCTGGAGGCGTGACGACCATGACGACGGCCGCTCCCGAGACCCGGCGGCACGAGCTCGCCGCCTTCCTGCGCAGCCGGCGCGAACGCATCACCCCCGAACAGGTCGGCCTGCCCCGGGGCCGCCGCCGCCGCACCCCCGGCCTGCGCCGCGAGGAGGTCGCCCACCTGTCCGCCGTCGGCGTCACCTGGTACACCTGGCTGGAGCAGGCCCGGGACATCCAGGTCTCCCCGCAGGTCCTCGACGCCCTCGCCGACGCGCTGCTCCTCGACCCGACCGAGCGCGGCCACCTCTTCGCCCTCGCGGGACAGACCGACCTGCACCCCGGCGCGCCCTGCCCGGCCGTCACCCCCGCGCTGCGCGCGCTCCTGGAGCAGCTGGAGCCGATCCCCGCGGCCGTCCAGAACAGCCGCTTCGACTTCCTCGCCCACAACCGCACCTTCGGCCGGCTCTTCTGCGACCTCGACGCCCTGCCCCGCGAGGACCGCAACTCCCTCTGGCTGGCCTTCACCGACGACGACTTCCGGGCCGCCGCCACCGATCTGCCGGACCTCCTGCCCATCCTCGCCGGGAAGCTCCGCGCCTCCATGGCCGAGCACCTGGCCGAGCCCGCCTGGAAGGCGCTCGTCCAGCGGCTCGAAGCGGCCTCGCCCGCGTTCCGGGAGATCTGGGCCCGGCACGACGTGGTCGCCCCGGGCGGTCGCACCAAGGTGATCCACAACGCCCACGTGGGTCTGCTCAGGTTCGAGCACACCAACCTCTGGCTCGGCCCGACCTCCGGTCCGCACCTCGTCACGTACGTCCCCGTGGACGACGAGACCCGGGCCGGCGTGGAACGGCTCCTGGCGCTGGTGATCGAGGAGCGCGGGGCGGCTCGCGACGGCGCGGGCCTCACCGTCGTCTGAGGCCGGTACGGACCGTCGCCGCCGAGGGCCACGCGGACCGTCGTCCGAGGCCGGTACGGACCCTCCCGGGCCTCACCGGTGTCCGGCGTCCGCCGGTACCGCGGGCCGCGGACCCTCGTCCTCCTCCGCCAGGCACCGGGCCGTCCGCTCCGCCGTCCCCCGGGCCCATTTCCCGCTGGTCAGCGCCCCGACCACGAGAACGGCGAGGCCGCAGGCCGTCACGACCCAGTAGCCCGGCAGGGCCGCCGCCGCGTAGGCGTCCGGGGGCATCCCCGCGCCCGCCCCGGCCGCGAGCACCGCGCCGACGACCGCCACCCCGAGCGTCTGCCCGACCTGGCGGCTCGTGGAGGCGACCGCCGCCGCCACCCCGGCCTGCGCGCGGGGCATGCCCGACACCGCCGTGTTGGTGATGGGGGCGTTCACCAGACCGAAGCCGATGCCGAAGACCACGTACCCGGTGAAGAGCAGCGGATCGCTCGTCTCCGCCCCGAAGGCCGCGAAGAGCAGCGCCCCCGACGCCATCGCCGTGCCCGCGAGCAGCAGCGGGATCCGGGGCCCGCGCGCGCCGGTGAGCCGTCCCGACAGCGGGGCGAAGACGAGGGTCATGCCCGCCATCGGCAGCATGAAGAGCCCGGCGCGCAGCGGGGAGAGGCCGCGCACGTCCTGGAGGTACAGGGTGTTCAGGAAGAGGAAGCCGCCGAACCCCGCGAAGGCGCAGACCGCGACGACGGTCGCCCCGCTGAACGGCGCGCTGCGGAAGAACCTCAGGTCGATGAGGGGCTCGTGGCGCCTCGGCTCGTACAGGAGCAGCCCGACGAGCGCCGCGGCCGCGATCCCGGCGAAGAGCGGGTCGGTCTCGATGATCGCGTACGTGAGACAGCCGAGGAGCGCCGCCACCAGGAGCTGTCCGACGGGGTCGGGGCGGCGGGGCCGGGGCGCGCGGGACTCGGGGACGTACCGCAGGGTGAGGAGGAGGGCGACGAGGGCGACCGGCAGGTTGACCCAGAAGATCGCCCGCCAGCCGACCGACTCGACGAGCACTCCGCCCACCAGGGGTCCCGCGGCCATGGAGACGCCGACGACCCCGCCCCAGACCCCGATGGCACGCGCGCGTGCGGCAGGCTCGGTGAAGGTGTTGGTGATGATCGACATGGCGACCGGGTTGAGCATCGAGCCGCCCACGGCCTGCACCGCCCGGAAGGCGATCAGCGCCTCCAGGTTCGGGGCGAGGGAGCAGAGCAGCGAGCCGAGCGCGAAGACGATCAGGCCGGTCACGAAGACCTTGCGGCGCCCGACGCGGTCGGCGGTGGAACCCGCCAGCATCAGCAGCGAGGCCAGGACGAGGGTGTAGGCGTCGATGGTCCACTGCAGGCCGGAGACGCAGGCGTCCAGGTCGCGCCGGAGGGAGGGCAGGGCGACGTTGAGCGCGGTGTTGTCCAGACTGACGATCAACAGGCTCATGCAGCAGATCGCCAGGACGACGAGCTTCCGGTCCCGGGGGAGCCGCGAGGAGCGTGTGAGCTCGGGCATGCTCGGATCGTACGGCTGCCTCACGACCGCCGCAGTGCGCGACAATGGCCCCATGACCGCGTTCTCCCCCCTCGCCATCGGGCCGCACATCGTGCAGCCGCCGGTGGTGCTCGCCCCGATGGCCGGCATCACCAACGCCCCTTTCCGTACCCTCTGCCGCGAGTACAGCGGCGGCAAGGGGCTGTTCGTGAGCGAGATGATCACGACGCGCGCCCTGGTCGAGCGCAACGAGAAGACGATGCAGCTCATCCGCTTCGACGCGACCGAGCGGCCGCGCTCGATCCAGCTGTACGGGGTGGATCCGGTGACGGTCGGCAAGGCCGTACGGATGATCGTCGACGAGGACCTCGCCGACCACATCGACCTGAACTTCGGCTGCCCCGTCCCCAAGGTCACGCGGAAGGGCGGCGGCTCGGCCCTGCCCTACAAGCGGCCGCTGCTGCGCGCGATCCTGCACGAGGCCGTGACCAACGCCGGCGACCTGCCGGTCACCATGAAGATGCGCAAGGGCATCGACGACGACCACATCACCTTCCTGGACGCGGGCCGGATCGCGGTGGAGGAGGGCGTCACGGCGATCGCCCTGCACGGGCGGACGGCGGCCCAGCACTACGGCGGCACGGCGGACTGGGACGCGATCGCGCGCCTCAAGGAGCACGTGCCCGAGATCCCGGTCCTCGGCAACGGCGACATCTGGTCGGCCGACGACGCCCTGCGGATGATGCGCGAGACGGGCTGCGACGGCGTGGTCGTCGGGCGCGGCTGCCTCGGGCGGCCCTGGCTCTTCGCGGACCTGGTGGCGGGCTTCGAGGGCACGGAGGCGTACGCGCAGCCCGGTCTGAAGGAGGTCGCGGACGCGATGGTGCGGCACGCGCGGCTGCTCGGCGAGTGGCTCGGCGACGAGGCACGCGGTGTCATCGACTTCCGCAAGCACGTGGCCTGGTACCTGAAGGGCTTCTCGGTGGGCTCCGAGATGCGCAAGAAGCTGGCGATCACCTCCTCCCTGGACGAACTGAGCGCTCAGTTGAGCGAGCTGGACCTGGACCAGCCGTGGCCGGTGGGTGCGGACGGCCCTCGGGGCCGTACGTCCGGAAACAACCGAGTCGTCCTGCCGGACGGCTGGTTGAAGGACCCCTACGACTGCTCCGGAGTGAGCGAGGAAGCCGAGCTGGACACGTCCGGCGGCTGAGATCCGGCCTTTCCGGAGGAGTGATCCTCGCCACCCTTGAGGGGTGTGGTGCTCAGATGAGCAGGTTACGAACGGCTGCACCGCCTGAAGGGTGGCACGGGGTGCCACCCTTTTTGCGTTCAAGAGTTGAACGCAAGTGCTCGGATGCGCGCTCATGTGAGCGTCTTCGGTCTTCTTTCGGTCATGACGACTTCGGGGCCTGAAAGCGGAAGCTACCTGTCGGTTACTTTCGAAGTGCTGGCGGACGGGTGGTTAAGGCCACGTGACCGCTAGGCGTACCTCCCCAGAAGCCTTCGATCTGGGTATGTTCCTCGCCGTCAGGGCAGCCAACCGAGTCATCGAGGAGTCGGGACCCGTGTCGGAAAACAATGATCAGAAGTTCGTGTACGACTTCACCGAGGGCAACAGGGACCTGAAGGACCTGCTCGGTGGCAAGGGCGCGAACCTGGCCGAGATGACCAACCTCGGTCTGCCGGTCCCTCCGGGCTTCACGATCACCACCGAGGCGTGCAAGGTCTACCTCGAGAGCGGCTCGGAGCCGGTCGAGCTCCGCGACGAGGTCAGCGCGCACCTCGACGCCCTCGAGCAGTGGATGGGCAAGAAGCTCGGGCAGGCGGACGACCCGCTGCTCGTCTCCGTCCGCTCCGGGGCCAAGTTCTCCATGCCGGGCATGATGGACACCGTCCTCAACATCGGCCTCTCCGACGAGTCCGTCGCCGGCCTCGCCCGCCAGGCCGACAACGAGCGCTTCGCCTGGGACTCGTACCGCCGCCTCATCCAGATGTTCGGCAAGACCGTCCTCGGCGTCGAGGGCGAGCTCTTCGAGGACGCGCTGGACGAGGCGAAGGCCGCGAAGAAGGTCGCCAGCGACACCGACCTCGACGCCGCCGACCTGAAGCGGGTCGTCGAGCACTTCAAGGCGATCGTGAAGGCCGAGACCGGCCGCGACTTCCCCCAGGACCCGCGTGAGCAGATGGACCTCGCCATCGAGGCCGTCTTCAACTCCTGGAACACCGACCGCGCGAAGCTGTACCGCCGCCAGGAGCGCATCCCGGGCGACCTCGGCACCGCCGTCAACGTCTGCTCGATGGTCTTCGGCAACCTCGGCCCGGACTCCGGCACCGGCGTCGCCTTCACCCGCGACCCCGCCTCCGGCCACGCCGGCGTCTACGGCGACTACCTGCAGAACGCGCAGGGCGAGGACGTCGTCGCCGGTATCCGCAACACCGTGCCGCTGGCCGACCTCGAGTCGATCGACAAGACGTCGTACGACCAGCTCATGCACATCATGAACACGCTGGAGACCCACTACAAGGATCTCTGCGACATCGAGTTCACCATCGAGCGCGGCCAGCTCTGGATGCTCCAGACCCGCGTCGGCAAGCGCACCGCCGGTGCCGCCTTCCGTATCGCCACGCAGCTCGTGGACCAGGGCCTGATCGACGAGGCCGAGGCGCTCCAGCGCGTCACCGGCGCGCAGCTCGCCCAGCTGATGTTCCCCAAGTTCGACGAGGACGCGAAGGTCGACCAGATCGGGCGCGGCATCGCCGCCTCCCCGGGCGCCGCGGTCGGCAAGGCCGTCTTCGACTCGTACACCGCGGTCAAGTGGTCCCGCTCCGGCGAGAAGGTCATCCTGATCCGCCGCGAGACCAACCCGGACGACCTGGACGGCATGATCGCCGCCGAGGGCATCCTCACCTCCCGCGGCGGCAAGACCTCGCACGCGGCCGTCGTCGCCCGCGGCATGGGCAAGACCTGTGTCTGCGGCGCCGAGGAGCTGGAGGTCGACACCAAGCGCCGCCGCATGACCACCGCCGACGGCCAGGTCGTCGAGGAGGGCGACGTCGTCTCCATCGACGGCTCCACCGGCAAGGTCTACCTCGGTGAGGTGCCCGTCGTACCGTCCCCGGTCGTCGAGTACTTCGAGGGCCGCATGCACGCCGGCGCCGACGACGCCGACGAGCTGGTCCAGGCCGTCCACCGGATCATGGCCTACGCCGACCGCGTCCGCCGGCTGCGCGTCCGCGCCAACGCCGACAACGCCGAGGACGCCAACCGCGCCCGCCGCTTCGGCGCCCAGGGCATCGGCCTCTGCCGCACCGAGCACATGTTCCTCGGCGAGCGCCGCCAGTACGTCGAGCGGCTGATCCTCGCCGACACGGACGCCGAGCGCGACCAGGCCCTCGAAGCGCTCCTGCCGCTGCAGAAGACGGACTTCGTCGAGCTCTTCGAGGCCATGGACGGCCTGCCCGTCACGGTCCGGCTGCTCGACCCGCCGCTGCACGAGTTCCTGCCCGACATCACCGAGCTGTCGGTCCGCGTCGCCCTCGCCGAGTCCCGCAAGGAGCCGCACGAGAACGACCTGCGCCTCCTCCAGGCCGTGCACCGGCTGCACGAGCAGAACCCGATGCTGGGTCTGCGCGGTGTCCGCCTCGGCCTGGTCATCCCCGGTCTGTTCACCATGCAGGTCCGGGCGATCGCCGAGGCCGCGGCCCAGCGCGTCGACGCCAAGGGCGACCCGCGCGTCGAGATCATGATCCCGCTCGTCGGCACCGTCCAGGAGCTGGAGATCGTCCGCGAGGAGGCCGAGCAGGTCATCGCCGAGGTCCAGGCCCGCACCGGCGTGGAGCTGAAGCTGGCCCTCGGCACCATGATCGAGCTGCCGCGCGCCGCCGTGACCGCCGGTCAGATCGCCGAGGCCGCGGAGTTCTTCTCCTTCGGCACCAACGACCTGACGCAGACGGTCTGGGGCTTCTCCCGCGACGACGTGGAGGCCTCGTTCTTCACCGCGTACCTGGAGAAGGGCATCTTCGGCGTCAGCCCCTTCGAGACCATCGACAAGGACGGCGTGGGCGCGCTCGTGCGCAGCGCCGTGGAGGCCGGCCGGGCCACCCGCCCCGACATCAAGCTCGGTGTCTGCGGCGAGCACGGCGGCGACCCGGAGTCGGTGCACTTCTTCCACGAGGTCGGCCTCGACTACGTCTCCTGCTCGCCCTTCCGGATTCCGGTGGCGCGTCTGGAGGCCGGCCGCGCGGCGGCCGAGTCGAAGGGCAGCGACAGCCGCTGAACCGTGCCGGACGCCGGTTCGGGAGCGGCCGCGGGTCCTCCTGGGCCCGGCTTCGGGAGCGGCCCCCGGTCCTGCTGAACCGGGGTTCAGGAGCGGCGGTCGGGCCCTCCTGAACCCCGGTTCAGCAGCGAAAACACGGAACCACCCCGGTACCACCGGGGCTGCCGTCGGTCACTTTCACCCTCACCGACGGGCGGCGGCTCCGGGCACCAAAGAGAGACGGGGCGGACACCTTTGTGCGGAGGTGTCCGCCCCGTCGTTTTCGTCCCGTGCCCCGCCGGGCCTTTCGACGCGCTCATTTCGCGTGATCGTCGACCGGATGTGAGTTCGTGTTCAATTACGGCCGATTCAAATATTGGCCATTGAACTTTCCTGTTTCCTCGCCGCAAAGTCCGTGCCGCAAAGTCCTCGGCCCGAGAACGGAGCGGGCGCGACCCCCGGATCCCCACCCGGAGGTCGCGCCCTTTACCGATGCCGGGCAGGTGAGCCGCAACCCTCGCCGACCGCCGCCGGACGGGCAAAGCCCCCCACGGTCTTCACCACGTCACCTCGGTCCTGAAGGTTTCCTGCCCGACCCGTACAGCTTTTCGGTTCCGGCCCGATTGCCGCGATGCTTTTCAACTGTGGCTGAAACACCCTGGTAACGTGCAGTGATGGTGTGCATACTCGTCGTCGGGGGTGGTTGCGAGTGCACAGGTGGGGACGTCATGCTGCGGATTCATTTCACCGGAAACGACTTGGCGGGGGTGCGGACGGCCGCCCGGCCCGATGTTCTGTGGGAAACGATTCTGAGCTTTCACCGGTTAAGGGACCGGCGTGGCCCCGTCGTCTACGGAGAATGGCGCTCCGAAACCCGGATGCGGCTCGGCGGTGAGACCCGGCTCCTCGCCGCGCTCGTTCCCAGCCGCGGCTATTTCCCCGACTTCCTGACGCCCGCGGAGGGCGTCCACGGGCTCGACGAAGGCCTCCAGGCGATCCGTGCGACCGACTCCGGCCGGCTGCGCGGCGAACTCTCCCTGCTCGCCGCGGACCGTTCCGGCGGGCGGACCGTGCCCCATTCGCTGCGCGCCCTCGCCGACGGCGGCGCGGAGCCCTTCGACCGGCTCGTGGGGGCCCTGCGGAGCTACCACCGGGCGGCCGTCGAGCCGTACTGGCCGCACATCCGGGCCCGTGTCGAGGCCGACCGCGCCCGCCGGGGCCGCGCGCTCCTGGACGGCGGCGCCGACGAGCTCCTCGCCTCGCTGCCGCCGATGCTGCGCTGGCGCGCGCCCGTCCTGGAGGCCGACTACCCGGTCGAGCGGGAGGTCCACCTCGACGGGCGGGGGCTGCTGCTCCAGCCCTCGTACTTCTGCCGGGGGACCCCCGTCGTGCTGCGCGATCCCGAGCTGCCGCCGGTCCTCGTCTACCCCGTGACCCACGGCGAGGCGCCGACCGTCCGGGCGCCGGGCGGCTCCTCGCTCGCCAAACTGGTCGGCCAGACCCGCTCGACCGTCCTGCACGCCATCGGCGACGGGGGCACGACGAGCGAACTCGCCCGCCGGGCCGGGGTGTCGCTCGCCTCGGCGAGCCAGCACGCGGGCGTCCTGCGCGAGGCCGGGCTCATCGCGACCCTGCGCCACGGCAACGCGGTCCTGCACACACTGACGCCGTTGGGCGCCGCCCTGCTCGGCGGCGCCCAACGGCCGGTGGAACTGTCGTCCGCCGGTCAGCGGACGGGTGACCTGCGGTGCTACGCGCGGAACGGGCCGGTCACCTCGTAGGCGTACGCGGGGACCGGCCGGCTCGCCCCGTGGGCGCTACGCGCGGAACGGGCCCGTCACCTCGTAGGTGATGCCGCCGGAGGAGCTGCCGCTGGTGCCCCGCTGGCTGGAGAAGTACAGGCGCTTGCCGTCGGGGGAGAAGGCGGGCCCGGTGATCTCCGAGGAGGACTGGCCGCTGATCCGCAGGAACGGGGCGACGACGTCGTCCGGGGTGATGACGCAGATCTCCATGGTGCCGCCGTCCTCGGCGACGAACAGGTCGCCGGAGGAGGTGCCGGTGACGTTGTCGACGCCGGTGAGCGGCGCGCCGCCGGAGACGAGCGAGTCGTCGTAGGCCAGCTCGTACGTGCCGGAGGCGAGGTTGACCTGCCAGACCCGGTTGTCGCCCTTGGTGGTGAACCAGACGGTGTCGTTCGCGTAGTAGCAGCCCTCGCCGCCGCTGAACTTCTTCGCCCCGGAGACCTGGCTGCGGGTCACGGTGGGGGAGCCGTCCGGGTCCGGCACGTTCTGCCAGGTGAAGGAGCCGGAGGTGGCGGTCGAGGCCTTGAACACCTGGAGGGTGCCGGAGGTGAGGTTGCCCCAGGTGGTCGGGATGAACCGGTAGAAGCAGCCGTCGGTCTCGTCCTCGGTCAGGTAGATGACCTTGCGGACCGGGTCGGCGGCGGCGGCCTCGTGCTTGAACCGGCCCATCGCGTCGCGGCGGTAGCTGGTGCCGCCCCACGGGTTGGACTCGTAGACGTAGCCGAGGGACACCTCCTCGCAGGAGAGCCAGGTGTTCCACGGGGTCGCGCCGCCCGCGCAGTTCTGCCGGGTGCCGGAGAGGATGCGGTACGCGCCGGTGATCGTGCCCGCGGAGTTGAACTTCACCGCGCTCGCGCCGCCGCTCGGGTTGATCTCCGAGTTCGAGACGTAGATCCAGCCCGTGCCGTCGACGAAGCAGGCGCCGCCGTCGGGCGCGCTGTGCCAGGTGTACGAGGTGCCGGGGACCGACTGGCCGGACCGGGCGATCACCCGGCTGGTGAACCCGGCGGGCAGCAGGATGCCGTTCGCGTCCGCCGAGCCGAGGGGCCCGTAGGGGCCCGTGCCCGGCTGGGCGGGGGCGGCGAAGGCCGCGCCGTGCCAGAGACTGCCGCCGAAGGCGGCGGCCGACGTGCCGATGACCGCTCCACGCAGGAAACTGCGTCGCTCCACGTCTCACTCCTGAGAAGGGTGGTGAACCGCCCCGTCACGCCGGTCGGGCGACGGGGTCGCGCGCTTCCGGAACCTAGGAGTACGGAATTGACTGTGCATCAACAAGCGGTGAAGGGGAAGCGGCGGGCGAGGGGCGGGCGCGGGGGCGGGTGCGTTCCGTCGCGCACCCTCGGGCTCCGGAGGACCTTCGGCACTTGGGGAGCGGGTGACGGGGCGGGAGGCTGGGGGCATGCGTGCCACCCGGGACATCAGCGATCGCGGCGACCTCGACGTCCTGCTGCGCCGGTTCTACGGCGCGGCCTTCGACGACCCGCTCATCGGGCCGTTCTTCACCGAGATCGCCGGGACCGACCTGGAGGTCCACCTGCCGCGCATCGCCGACTTCTGGGAGCGGGCCCTCTTCCGTACCGCCGACTACGGGCGCGACGCCTTCGCCCCGCACGCCGCCCTCCACTCCGCGCGGCCCCTCACCGCCGCCCACTTCGGCCGCTGGACGCAGCTCTGGCACGCCACGGTCGACGGCCTGCACGCCGGGCCCCGGGCCGAGCGGGCCAAGGCGCAGGGCGAGCGGATCGCCCTCGCCCTGCTGCGGCGGCTCGCCGGGCCCGGCGCGGACACCGGGGGCACCGGCGGTGGATTCGTACCGTTGGCGGCGCTGGAGCTGCGCACCGTGGCCTGAGCGAAAAAAATCCTCGGGAGAGCGATGAGTTACGGGCGAGCCGTCCGTCCTACCTCTTGAAAGCGCCGGAACGCACCGAGCGGCCCGGCCGACCGAAGGAAGAGAGAGCCCGCCATGGCCCCGCAGATGATCTTCGTGAACCTGCCCGTCAAGAACGTCGACGCCAGCAAGGCCTTCTTCGAGAAGCTCGGTTTCTCCTCCAACCCGCAGTTCAGCGACGAGACCACCGCCTGTGTGGTCTTCAGCGACACGATCTTCGCGATGCTCCTCGAAGAGCCCAAGTTCCGGTCCTTCATGGCCCCCGGCAAGGAGCTCTCCGACGCCACCAAGGCCACCGAGGTCCTGGTCACCCTGAGCACGGAGAGCCGCGAGAAGTGCGACGAGCTGGCGGACGCCGCCCTCGCCGCCGGCGGCACCCCCGCGAAGGAGCCGATGGACCTGGGCTTCATGTACGGCCGCTCCTTCACGGACCTGGACGGCCACCACTGGGAGCTGTTCTGGATGGACCCGGCGGCCGCCCAGGGCTGAGCCCGGCGGGCGCGTGCGGGGCCGCACGCGCCGGCCGTACGCGTCAGGCGGAGACGCCGCCGTCGATCACCAGGTCCGTGCCGACGGCGGAGCCCGCCGCGTCCGACGCGAGGTACAGCACGGCCGCCGCCACCTCGGCGGCGGAGGAGATCCGGCCCAGCGGGGACTCCGCCTTCATCCGGACCTCCCGCTCGGCCTCCGTCTCGCCGGGCCGCAGCGACATCGTGGACTCCGCGGCGCCGGGGCTGACGGCGTTGATGCGGACCCCGTCGGCGATGTGGTCCAGGGCCGCGGCCCTGGTCAGCGCCGAGACCGCCGCCTTCGAGACCTGGTAGCCGAAGACCCCGGGGATCCGGACGTGCGGGCCCAGGTTCGACGAGATGTTCACGATCGCCCCGCCCCCGTGCGCCCGCATGTGCGCCACCTCGGCCTGAAGGGCGTGCAGCACCCCCGTCACGTTGATGTCGAGCAGCGTCCGCCAGTCGTCCAGGGGGAAGTCGGCGGCGCTGTGGCCGCCGCCCCGGAAGACCCCGGCGTTGTTGACGGCCACGTCGAGACCGCCGAAGACCTCGACCGTCCGCCGGACCAGTTCCCGGGTGGACCCGGCGTCGGCCACGTCGGCGGTGACGGCCGCCGCGGTGCCCCCGGCGGCCTCGATCAGGCCGACCGTGCCCGCGAGGGGCTCGGCGGTACGGCCGGCGACGACGACCTTCGCGCCCTCGGCGGCGAAGGCGAGCGCGACGGCCCGGCCGAGCCCGGAACCGGCACCGGTGACGAGGACGACGCGGTCGGTGAAGCGTGCGGACATGGTGGGTCAACTCCCTGGTGGATGAAGGTGAACGAGGTACGTGCGAGAGGTGACGCGGAGCGCGTCACCCGGTGCGGGTCGTGGTGGCGGCGAGGGCGGCGGCCACCGCGAGGGCGGCGAAGAGGACGGCCGCCGCCGCGAGCGACACGGCGTCGCCGCCGAGCGTGAGCAGCGCGGCGAAGACCACGGTCGGCCCGAGTTCCATCGCCGTGTTCAGGACACCGCCCGCGAGCCCCGCCCGGTGCGCCGGGACGCCCTCGGTGGCCAGGACGGCGGCGGCCGCGAAGGACAGCGCGCCGCCGGCCGGCAGCAGGATCAGGCCGGGGAGCAGTCCGTACGCGTACGGCACGGAGGCGTCGGAGCCGGTCGCGGCGAGCAGCCCGAGCCCCACCGCCGCCGTCCCGAGCCCGGTCGCGGTGACGCGCCCGGGGCCGTACCGCCCGATCAGCGGACCCGCGAGCCGTCCCGCGCCGAGCAGGGCGGCCGCGAAGGGCACGAAGGCGGCGGAGGTGAGCAGTTCGTTCCAGCCGCGCTCCTGCTGGAACGCGAGGGAGAGCAGCACGAAGACCGTGGCCGTGCCGGCCGCCGTGAGCCCGATCGCCGCCAGGCCGAGGACGCGGCGGCCGTCGCGCAGGAAGTCCGGGGGCAGGAGCGGGTCGGCGGTGCGGCGCTCCACGGCCCCGAAGGCGGCGAGCAGGACGAGCCCGGCGACCAGGGGGACGAGGACCGGGGCGGAGCCCCACGGGTGGGCGTCGGTGAGGACGAGCCCGTAGCTGGCGAGCGTGATGCCCGCGGTGGCGAGCAGGGCGCCGGGGAGGTCCAGGGCGCGGCCCCGCCCCGGTGGTGTCGCGGGCAGCAGCCGGGGCGCGAGGGCCAGGGCGGCGAGGGTGACCGCCACCGGGACCGCGAAGGTGCCGCGCCAGGAGGTGGCGGCCGCGATCACTCCGGAGAGCAGGTTCCCGGCCGTCGCGCCGAGCACGGAGAGGCCGCCCCAGGTGGCCATCGCCCTGCCGTACGCGGCCGGTTCGGGGAAGAGGGACCGCAGTACGGCCATCGCCGCCGGGGCGACGAGCGCCGCGCCCACCCCCTGCCCGAACCGGGCGGCGAGCAGCGTCTCGTACCCGGGGGTGAGCGGGGCGAGGGCCGAGGCGGCGCCGAAGACGAGCAGGCCCGCGGTGAGGGTCCGGCGCCCGCCGAAGCGGTCGGCGAGCCGCCCGCCGAGCAGGAGCAGCCCGGCGAAGGTCAGCCCGTAGGCGGCGCTCAGCAGGATCAACTGGGCGCGGTCGAGCCGGAACTCGGCGCCGATGCGGGGGAGGGGCACGGCGAGGGAGGCGAGCGTGAAGATGAGCGTCATCTGCACGGCGCCGAGCAGGAGGAAGCCGTGCCGGGCCGGTCGCTCCCGGCCGGCCCCCGCCGCTCGCCCGCCGGTCGCCCCCGCCGCTCGCCCGGCGGTCGCCTCCGCCGATGGCCCGCCGCTCGCCCCCGCCGCTCGCCCGCCGGTCGCCTCCGCCGTGTCCTGTGTGTGCATGACCCGCCCCCCATATTTGACCGTACGTTCCATAATGAGGGCCGAAGAAAGGGCGCCCCCCGTGGGCGCCCTTTCGACCCGTGTCCCTCAGTCCAGCAGGCTCAGGGCCTGCTCCGCCGCGTCCCGGACCCTGGCCGGGTCGCTCGACGCCTTGCCGACCACGCGGATGCCCTGGAGCAGGACGAGCAGCATCCGGGCGAGCGCCCGCGGGTCCCGGTCGGCCGGGAGTTCGCCCCCGGCGCGGGCCCGGGTGAGCGCCCCGTACAGGAGCGTCTCGATCAGCTCCCAGCTGAGCTCCACCCGGCGGGCGACCGCCGTGTCGTGCGGCCCCAGCTCCGCCGCCGAGTTGGTGACGAAACAGCCGTTCAGGCGCTCCCCGTCCGTCGACGCCTCGGCGGCGAAGCGGCGGACGAGCGCGCGGACGGCCGGCAGTGCAGGGCCCGCCGAGGACAGCTCCTCGACGGTCCGCGGGTCGCGGGTCTCCAGGTAGCGGTCCATCGCCTTCAGGTACAGGTCGTGCTTGTTGCCGAAGGTCGCGTAGATGCTGGCCCGGCCGACGCCGAGCCGCTCCACGAGGTCCGACATCGTCGTCGCCTCGTAGCCGCGCGCCCAGAACAGTTCGAGGGCGGCCTGGAGCGCGGCGTCGGGGTCGAATTCCTTGGTCCTGGCCACGGAGTGACCGTATGTCTTTCTGGAACGATCGGTCAAGGTCGATCGGTGGGGACGGCCTCGCGGGGCGAACCGTCGAGGTGCGCTTCCCCGGTGCCCGGTCGGCCTAGAGGGAGCGCACCGGATACACCGCCACCACGACCTCCTCGTCGTCCAGGCACCGGCCCGTCTCCAGGTCGAAGCGCTGCTTCAGGAGCGGCGAGGCCACGAACGGACGTCCGTCCGCCGAACCGAGGAGCCCCCGGGAGAGCACCTGGGCCCCCGTGAACGGGTCGCGGTTGTCGATCGCGTACGTGCGCCCCGACCGGTCCCGGAAGACCGCCGCCTGCCGGCCGTCCGGCAGCAGCGCCGCCACCCCCCGGCCCGGGGTCAGCCGGGCCACCTCGCAGACCGCCATCCAGGAATCGGGAGACGGGGACAGTTCGAGCGTCGTCATCGGGAGGTGACCCCTTCCAGGGTGAGGAACGTGAGATCCGGCTTGATCTGGTCGCGCTCCGGCACGAAGCGGACCGAGGGGTCCGGCGCCTCCGGCGCGTTCACGAAGGAGACGAAGCGCCGCAGCCGTTCCGGGTCGTCCAGGGTCTGCGCCCACTCGTCCTGGTAGCCGGCGACGTGCGCCGCCATCAGCGCCTCCAGCTCGTCGCACAGCCCCAGCGAGTCGTGCACCACCACGTCCTTGAGGTGGTCGAGCCCGCCCTCCAGGCGCTCCAGCCAGGTCGACGTCCGCTCCAGGCGGTCCGCCGTCCGGATGTAGAACATCAGGAACCGGTCGATCAGCCGCACCAGTTCGGCGTCCGACAGGTCCTGGGCGAGCAGATCCGCGTGGCGCGGGGTCGCGCCGCCGTTCCCGCCGACGTACAGGTTCCAGCCGTTGGCCGTCGCGATGATCCCGAAGTCCTTCGACTGCGCCTCCGCGCACTCGCGGGCGCACCCCGAGACAGCCGACTTGAGCTTGTGCGGGGCGCGCAGGCCCCGGTAGCGCAGCTCCAGCTGGATCGCCATCCTCACCGAGTCCTGGACGCCGTACCGGCACCAGGTCTGCCCGACGCAGGACTTCACCGTGCGCAACGACTTGCCGTACGCGTGCCCCGACTCGAAGCCCGCGTCGACGAGGCGCGTCCAGATCGCCGGGAGCTGGTCCACCCGGGCGCCGAAGAGGTCGATCCGCTGACCGCCCGTGATCTTCGTGTAGAGGCCGAAGTCGCGGGCCACCTCGCCGATCACGATCAGCTTGTCCGGGGTGATCTCGCCGCCGGGGATGCGCGGCACGACCGAGTACGAGCCGTTGCGCTGCATGTTGGCGAGGAAGTGGTCGTTGGTGTCCTGGAGGGAGGCCTGCTCGCCGTCCAGGATGTAGCCGCCGATGCCGAGCGTCGGGGCGAGGCTGGCCAGGATCGACCCCACGGTCGGCTTGCAGACCTCACAGCCCTCGCCGCCCCGCGCCTCCGGCCGCCCGTGCGAGTCGAGGAGCGCGGCGAAGGAGGCCACCCGCAGGGTGCGGGCGATCTCGTACAGCTCGCTCCTGCCGTACGGGAAGCAGCGGCAGAGTCCCTTGTCGGTGGCGGCCGGCAGCAGCTTCTCGATGGTCTTCACGCAACTGCCGCAGCCCGTACCGGCCTTGGTGCACTTGTTCACCTCGGCGAGCGTGGAGCACGCGCCGATGGCGTGCTTCGTGACGTTGTGGCAGGAGCAGATCACCGCGTCGTCCGGCAGCGCCGAAGGGCCGAGCGCCACCGGGGCGCCCGCGCCCGCCGGAAGCACCAGCTGCTCGGGGGAGACCGGCGGCACGGTGCCGGTGAGCGGGCGGAGCAGTCCGTACTGCTCGGCGTCGCCCACCAGGACACCGCCGAGGAGGACGCCGTCGCCGCTCACGACCAGCTTCTTGTAGACACCCGAGCGGGAGTCGGAGTACACGACGTCGAGACAGCCCTCGGCCGTGCCGTGCGCGTCGCCGAAGGAGGCCACGTCCACGCCGAGCAGCTTCAGCTTCGTCGACAGGTCGGCGCCGGTGAACCCCTCGCCCTCGTCCGCGCCGGTCTCGTCCGCCAGGGTCGCGGCCACCGTCAGGGCCATCTCGTAGCCCGGCGCCACCAGGCCGTACACCCGCCCGTCGGCGGCGAGCGCGCACTCGCCGATCGCGAAGACCGCCGGGTCGGAGGTACGGCACCGCTCGTCGACCGCGATGCCGCCGCGCTCCCCGACGGCGAGACCGCAGTCGCGGGCCAGCTGGTCCCGGGGCCGTACACCCGCCGAGAACACGACCATGTCCGTGGCCAGTTCGGAACCGTCCGACAGCCGCATGCCCGTCACGGCGCCGTCCGCCGTCACGACCTCCTGCGTGCCCGTCCCCGTGTGGACGGTCAGGCCCATCCGCTCGATCGTGCGGAGCAGCGCGGCGCCGCCGCCCTCGTCGACCTGCACCGGCATCAGACGCGGCGCGAACTCCACGACGTGGGTGTCGAGCCCGAGGCCCTTGAGCGCGCCCGCCGCCTCCAGACCGAGCAGCCCGCCGCCGACGACCGCGCCGCTCGTCGCCGTCCTCGCGTACTCCTCGATCGCGAGCAGGTCCTCGATCGTGCGGTACACGAAACAGCCCCGGGCGTCCTTGCCGGGCACCGGCGGGACGAAGGGGTACGAGCCGGTGGCGAGGACGAGCGAGTCGTACGCGAAGACCCGGCCGGATCGGGCCGTGACCGTACGGGCCTCCCGGTCCACCGACTCCGCAGGATCGCCGACGTACAGCTCGATGCCGTACTTCTCCATGAAGCCCGCCTCGACCATCGACAGGTCCTCGGGCGTCCTGCCGGAGAAGTACGAGGTCAGCTGCACCCGGTCGTAGGCGGGGCGCGGCTCCTCACAGAGGACCACGACCCTCGCCCGCTCGGTGACCCCGCGCTCGGCGAGCGACTCCAGGAACCGCTGGCCGACCATTCCGTGGCCGACCAGGACGATCGTCGGGGTGGGCGCGGTCGGGTCGGTGGTCGTGCCGGCGGCCGCGTCGGCGGTCGTGTCAGCGCTCATGTCAGGAGCCTCCGTCGTCGGTGAGCAGGTGGAGCAAGGGGGCCTGCGGGAGGGCCTCGTCGCCCTCCCAGGCCCGGGCGAGCGCGCCGACCGCGGCCAGGTCGCCGAGGAGGACGCCCCCGACGAGCCGGTCCCCGCGGACGACGACCTTGCGGTAGGCGCTGCGGGTGGCGTCGGTGAGCTGGACGATGTCGTCTCCGGGCCGCGGGGTGACCTCGCCGAAGGCGGCGAGGTCGAGGGGGTGGGCGCCGGTGAGGGTGAGGCGGGTGAGGGCGCGGGTGCCGGTGTAGGGGGCGAGGTCCGTGCCCACCACGGGAGCCAGGATCTCCGCCAGCGCGTCCGCCTGTTCCAGGGCCGGGCCCGCCAGTCCGTAGACGCGGCCCGCGTGCTCCGCGCAGTCGCCGACCGCGTGGATGTACGGGTCCGAGGTGCGCAGTTCGTCGTCGACCACGATCCCCCGGGCCACGTCGAGCCCCGCCTCCCGGGCCAGGGCCACCCTGGGGCGGACCCCGCAGGCCAGGACCACGACCTGGGCGTCGAGCACGAAGCCGTCGGCCAGTTCGACCGCCGTGACCGCCCCGTCCTGCTGCCGCAGCCCGCTCACCCGGCACTCGGTGTGCACCTCGACGCCGAGGGACTCGACGTGCTCGCGCAGCAGGGCCGAAGCCCGGTCGTCGAGTTGGCGCTCCATGAGGCGCTCGCCCTGCTGGGTGAGCACCACCTCCGCGCCGCGTGCCGCCAGGGCCCGCGCCGCCGAGACCCCGAGGAGCCCGCCGCCGATGACCACCGCCCGCGTCCCGGGCCGTACCCGGTCGCGCAGCTCCAGGCAGTCGTCGAGCGTGCGGAAGGCGTGGACCCCTTCGGGGAGTTCCGGCCCGCGCAGGCCGCGCAGCGGCGGCAGCACCGGGTTGGAGCCGGTGGCGAGGACCAGCCGGTCGTACCCGACGAGCGAACCGTCCGCGCACTCCACCGTCCGCGCCGCCCGGTCGATCCGCACCGCCCGCACCCCGAGCCGTACCGGCTCCCGGGTCCCGGGCAGGGCGATCACCTCCGGGGCGTACCGTCCGGCGAGGACGTCGGCGAGCAGCACCCTGTTGTACGGGGCGTGCGGCTCCTCGCCGAGGAGGGTGACGGGCAGGCGCTGGGCGAGCCGGGCGCCCGCCGTTCCGCCCCCGACCACCACGATCCGTGTACTCATACCGGGAAGCGTGCGCGGCGGGTGTTACCCGACGGCATCCCGACTGTTTCCCGTACGGAACGCTGATCTCCGCCCCCGGCCGCGCCCGCTGTGAGGCCGGGCGGTGCGGCCGTCAGGGTTAACCCGTGGTCAGGCTCGGCTCAAGCCAGGCTTAAGGATCGGGGGGACGGAGCTGAGCTGCGGATTCCCGTATACGGGCGCACCTAGGGTGCCGGATGTGACCACCGAGGCCCGCCACCACCCTCTCTACGTACCCCTCGACACCGAGCGGTCCGCCGCCCCGGTTCCCGCGCCCGCGCCCGCCCCGCCGATACCGCCCCGGCCGGGCACGGCGCCAACGACACCGCCCCGGCCGGGCACGGCCCCCCGGCCCGCTCCGGCTCCGGCGATGCCCGCCCGGCCCGCTCCGGCTCCGGCGACGCCCGCCCGGCCCGCTCCGGCTCCGGCGATGCCCGCCCGGCCCGCTCCGGCTCCGGCGATGCCCGCCCGGCCCGCTCCGGCTCCGGCGATGCCCGCCCGGTCCGCTCCGGCCGGCCCGAGGCCCGTCCCCGCCCTGCGGCTCGCCCCCGAGCGGCTGCGGAGCGCGATCCTCGCCGGTGCCGGGGCCGTCACCCTCCTCTGGGGCGTCCAGGCCCGGCCGTCCGCCCGGCTCGACGTCCTCTTCGCGACCGGCGCCCACCTCACCGGACTCCTCGCCGGGTACGGCGTCCTCGTCCTGCTGCTGCTCATGGCCCGCGTCCCGGCCGTCGAGCACGGCGTCGGCGCCGACCGCCTCGCCCGCGCGCACGCCCTCGGCGGCCGGTACGTCCTCGGCCTGATCGTCGCCCACGCGGTCCTCGCGCTCTGCGGCTACGCCGTGCACACCCGTACCGACCTCGTCACCGCCACCGGCGACCTCCTCGCGTACGGGGCGATCGCCGCCGCCACCGCCGGCACCGCCCTGTTCGTCGCCGTCGGCGTCACCTCCGCCCGGGCCGTACGCCGCCGGGTCCGGCACGAGACCTGGCGCGCGATCCACCTCGGCGGACTCCTCGCCGCCGCCCTCGGCTTCGTCCACCAGCTCGCCGGACCCGACATCGCCGGCAGCCTCCTCACCCGCTGGCTCTGGTCGATGGCACACGGCACCGTCGCCGTCCTGCTCCTCTGGTACCGGCTCGTCGTCCCCGTCCGCGCCGCCCTCCGCCACGAGCTGCGGGTCGTCGAGGTCCGCGACGAGGGCCCCGGCGTCGTCTCCGTCCTCGTCCGGGGCAGGGGAGTGGCCCGGCTGTGCGCCGAACCCGGCCAGTTCTTCCGCTGGCGCTTCCTGCGGCGCGGACTGTGGGCGACCGCCCTGCCCTTCTCGCTCTCCGCGCCCGTCCGCGACGACACCCTGCGGATCACCGTCAAGGCGCTCGGCGACCACACCCGCCGCATCCGGCGGCTCCGCCCCGGCACCCGCGTCCTGGCCTCGGGCCCGTTCGGCGCGCTCACCGCCCACCGCCGCACCCGCCGCAAGGTCCTGCTGCTCGCCGGAGGCGTCGGCATCACCCCGCTGCGCGCCCTCTTCGAGACGCTGCCCGGCGGCCCCGGCGACGTGACCCTCCTCTACCGGGCCTCCGACACGGCCTCCCTCGTCCTGCGGGAGGAGCTGGAGTCCATCGCCCGCGAACGCCGGGCCGCCCTCCACTTCCTCCTCGGCCGCTCGGACGACTCCTTCGACCCGCTCGCCCCGCGCGCCCTGCGCCACCTGGTGCCGGACCTCGCCGCCCACGACGTGTACCTGTGCGGCCCGCCCGCGATGGCGAAGGCCGCCACCGCCAACCTGATCCGGGCCGGAGTGCCGGCCTCCCGCATCCACAGCGAGGACTTCGACCATGCCTAGACACGGTGCCCCGCGCGTCCCGGTCGTCGAGCGGGCCAGACGGCGGCTCGCCGCCGCGCTCCTCGGCACCGGGGCGCTCGCCGCGACCCTCCTCACGGTCTCGGTCACCCCGGCCGCACCGCCCGCCCCCGACCGGGAGCCGGGCGCCGCAAGCTCAGACGTAGCTCAACTCTCCATCGATTGATGGACGGGGCAACGATCGTCTCCCTAGGCTCTCGGGCATGCCCGAGATATCGCTGACCACCCTCGTCCTGCTCTGTCTCGCCGCGCTCGTGGCGGGCTGGATCGACGCCGTGGTCGGCGGGGGCGGGCTGCTCCTGCTGCCCGCCCTGCTGCTCGGCCTGCCCCACGTCCAGGCCGCGCACGTCCTCGGCACCAACAAGGCCGTCGCGATCGTGGGCACCACGGGCGCCGCCGTCACCTACGTCCGCAAGGCACCCGTCCAGGTCTGGACGGCGGTGCGCGTCGGGCTCGCCGCCCTCGCGGGCTCCATGGGCGGCGCCTTCTTCGCGGCGGGGATCAGCAGCGACGTCCTGCGCCCGGTCATCATGGTGGTGCTGCTCGCCGTCGCGGCCTTCGTGATGCTGCGGCCCTCGTTCGGCGCGAAGGCCGAGGGGGAGGACCGGGCCCCGCTGACCCGGGCCCGGATCGTGACCGCGATCGTGGTGGTCGGCGGCGGGATCGGCTTCTACGACGGCCTGTTCGGGCCGGGCACCGGCACCTTCCTGGTCCTCGCGCTGACCGCCGTGCTCCACCTCGACCTGGTGACGGCCTCCGCCACCGCCAAGATCGTCAACGTCTGCACCAACGCGGGCGCGCTCGCGATGTTCGCCCACCAGGGCAGCGTGTACTGGCAGCTGGCGGCCGTCATGGCGGTCTTCAACCTGGTCGGCGGCATGGTCGGGGCGCGGATGGCGCTGAGCAGGGGCGCCGAGTTCGTGCGGGGGGTGCTGCTCGTCGTGGTGCTCTCGCTGGTCGCGAAGCTGGCCTTCGACCAGTGGGCGTGACCCCGCAGTCCGCAGTCCGCCGTCGGCCGGTGGCGTGACCCCTGTCGTCTATCTGACCCCGATGAGGTGGCCGTAGGCGACCACGTTGCCCTGGTAGCCGTTCTTCTTCGAGAAGCCGCCGCCGCAGGTGATCACCCGGATCTCGGCCCGGCCGGCCTCGTCGTACACCTTCCGGTCCGGGAAGTCCTCGTTCTCGTACACCTCGACCGCGTCGACCGTGAAGACGGCCGTCCGCCCGTCCTGCCGGTCCACCTCGATCCGGTGGCCCTTCTTGAGGGCGCCGAGCGTGTAGAAGACGGCGGGCCCCTCGGCGTTGTCGACGTGGCCCGCGACGATCGCCGTGCCCTTGGCACCGGGCGGGGTGCCGTTCTCGTACCAGCCGGCCATGTTCCGGTTCCCGGCCGGCGGTACGTCGAGCGAACCGTTCGGGGCGAGCCCGAGCCGCATCATCGGGGTGTCCACATCGGTCTCGGGGATCCGCAGCCGGACCGGCGCCGAGGGCGGCAGCGGGTCGGCCGCGGCGTCGGTGTGCACGCTGGGCCCGGCGGCGAAGGCCTGCGCGGCCGACGGCACGGGCGGGGTGACCTGCTCCGATCCGTTCTGGACGAGCCAGAGCCCGACGCAGGCGGCCACGGCTATGCCCCAGCCCTTGGTCCTGTTGCTCACCTGGGTTCCCTCGGTCGGTTCGTGGACCGGCCCACGAGGCGGGCCGCCGTACCGGCCCACGGGCGGGCCGTGGATGTGGCCCTGCCCCCGCCGGGCCGTGTACGGGCTCGCGGCGGGGGCAGGACAGGCGGTGGCCTCAGTGCCCCCGCGCGCCGCTCGCCCGGCGGCGCAGGAGCAGGACCCCGCCCACGGCAGCCGCGGCCAGCACCGCCGCACCTGCCGTGACCTGGGCGGTGTCGGGGCCGACGCTGCCCCCGACACCGGTGTGGACGTGGCCGCTGGGACGCCGGTGCGTGACGGTCAGGTCGCCCCGGGCCGTCTTGCCGTTGTCGCAGGCCACGCTGATGCCGTACGTACCGGCCTTGGCGTGCTCCGGTACGCGGAACTGGCCGACCACGACCTCCTTGTGCGTGCTCGGACTCAGCTGGAACTCGCCCGCGCCGAGCGAGTTCGCGTCCCCGACGCCGTGACCGTGCTTGCCGCAGGCGAGCGTGTTGACGGTGACGGTGGTGCCGGGTGAGGCATCGGAGGGGTAGACCTCGAGCGACTCGTAGTTCCCGGCGAACGCCACGGGGGCGGCCAGGGCTCCGAGCGCGGCGACCGTCAGCGCGGTACCGGTGAACAGGCGGACAGTGGTGCGCATGGGGGGCCTCCGGGGCGCGCTTGCGGTCGAGCGGGGCGGTCCTCCCGGGAGGGACTTCCCGGAACGGCCTTCTGTGACCGAGATAAGAGCCGCCGCGCGCCCCGCGCCTGCTGATGAGGCATCAGGATTGGGCCGTCCGATACGGTGTGTCGCCTGGATTTCCCGCATGTACGCAGGTCAGAGCGGGTTTCTTCGTGTCAGTGGATGTTCCGCGCCGAACGGGTGACACCGCCGCCCGCTCGGCGCGCTCCACTCCGCTCACACCACCCCGGTCAGGCTCCCGATCGCCGCCAGGGCCCACTCCTGGGCCCCCACGGTCGTCCCCGCCGCGACGCCCGTGGCGACGGGGGCGAGGGCGCCCCGGAGGGTGGTGAGCGCACGGCGCACCCTGCCCTCCTCGACGGGCTCCGGCCGGGTGATCTCCGCCAGGACCTCCTCGGCCGCGTCCCGGGTGTCCTGCCGGTCCTGCTCGGCGAGGCCGGAGCCGGGGAGCCGGCGGAGGAGCTCGTTCACCCGCGCGGCGAGTTCCTCGTACCCCGGCGCGACGGTGGTGTCGCTCCGCTGGTTCTGGGTGACGGTCTCGTTGTTCCAGGCGAACTGGGCGTGCGAGACGGAGTGGTTGAAGACCGGCCCGTCGTGACGGCGCACCTCCGGAGCGGAGTCGGCGTCCTGCGAGCGGTCGGCGTTCCGCGGGTCGTTCATGAGCGGGAACCGTTCCCTTCGGTGTCGGTGTCGGTGTCGGTGTCGGTCTCGGCGTCGGTCCCGGTCTCGGCGTCGGCCCCGGTGTCAGCCTCGGCGTCGGCCTCGTTCTCGTTCTCGTTCCGGACGTTCTCGCCCCGGTTCTGGACGACGTTCTCGTTGCCCCAGGCCACCTGGATGTCCCGGACCGGCCCGTTGAAGACCGGTCCGTTGAAGATGTTGATGATCTGCGGCGGCGGCCCGGCCGGCTTCTCCGCGTGCCGGACGACCTTCAGCGAGGTCCGCAGCCGGACCGTGTCGACCCGGCCGTTGCCGGCGACGGCCACCCCACGGGTGCCGTTCACCGCACAGTCCACCACCTGCCCGCCGGCCTCCTCGTCGAAGCTCGCCCCGGCGGTCGCGCAGTCGGTGAACTCGCTCCGCGCGAGGTCCACGTAGGCCGATCCCGTCCCGTAGACGCCGAGCGACCCCGAGCCGGTCACGGTGAGGTTCCGGGCGATGAGCCGTCCGCTGCCCAGCGCGCCGGCCCCGGCGCCGCTCACCGCCGTGACGGTGCTGTCGGTCACCCGCAGCTGGGCCTCGTCGGCGACGCCGAATCCGAGGACGCCGCCGTCCGCCGTGACGTCCTTGAGCGTGACGCGGGACTGGCCGCCGATCGCCACGGCGGCCATCTCGACGTCGCGGAACACCGCGTCGGAGACCTCGGCGGTGGTGCCTCCGTTGCCCCGTACCTCCAGGCCGGACGAGCAGCGCTCCACCCGGACGTGCGCGAAGGCGGCCCCTGCCTCGTCGAAGACCCGGAGCGCGGTGTTGGTCAGGTCCTCGACCACGAGGTGGGTGAAGCGGCCCCGGGCGCCGCCGATGACGGCGACGCCGACGTTCCCGCCCACGACACGGCAGCCGTGCACCTCGGGCGCGCCGCCGTCGGTCGAGAACACCGCGATGTTCCCCGAGTTCAGGACCTGGCAGTCCTCGAACCGGCCCCGGGCCTCGGTCTGGACGTTGATCCCGGTGTCCCGGCAGTCGGTGAGGACGCAGCCGCGCACCACCGGGTCCGCGCCGCTCGCCGCGCCGATCCCGTGCCGCGCCCCCGTGACGCGGGTGTGGTCGACGGTGCCCCGGGACTGCTCGATGAACATGATCCCCTCCGCGTGGACGGCGGTGATCACGCAGTCCGCCACGGTGAGCCGCGCCCGGGCGTCCGCCATGAGGGCCGCCTTCCCGGTGCCGGTCAGCTCGCAGCCGATCACCTCGGCGTGCGCGTCGCTGACGCGCAGCCCGTGGATGCGGCTGTCCTCGATCCGGCTGTTCCGGACCGAGACGCGGGCTCCTTCGAGCACGGCGACGGCGTTGTCGGCGGCGTCGGTGAACCGGCACCGCTCCACGAGCCCCGTGCCGCCGGTGAACAGCGCCCGGCCGTGCGCGAGCACGCTGTCCCGCAGCGTGACGGAGGTGTGCGGCCGGGCGTGCAGGGCGACGCCGCCGTGCGCCCGGATCTCGGAGTGGTCGAGGGTGAGCGTTCCCGTGTGGCAGCCGACGGCGTCCGCCTCGCGGCCGACCAGCGTGAGGCCGTGGACGCGGACCGATCCGAAGGAGTCCAGGGCGCTGCCCCGGGTCCGGCCGACCACGACGGAGCCGGGGCCCTCGGCGGCGGTCAGCTCCACCTCGCCCCGGACGGTGAGCGTCTCCTCGTACCGTCCGGGCGCGATCTCGATCCGCGCGGGCCGGCGGCGTGCGGCCGCCGCCCGGAGCGCCGAGGAGATGTCCGGGTGGGCGCGGCGGCCGCCGTGCGGGGAGACGAGGTACCTCGCGACCATGCCGATGTCCCCCGCTCCGCTCTACAGCTCGTCCCACTCCACCGCGTCGTACGCCGAGTACACCCGCTCCATCAGCTCCTCGTCCACCGCGAACGCGACCTCGTCGATCGCCGTCACGGGCGCGACGGAGAGGGAGTTGGTCACCAGGGCGGCCCGGTAGCCCGACAGGTCGGCCAGGGTGACCGGGCGCCGGACCGACCCCAACCGGGGCTCCAGGAGGGCCATGGTGATCCCCCGGAGGCAGGGCGCCGACGGCCAGACCAGGGAAGTCCCGTCCCAGAAGGCGATGTTGGTGATGGATCCCTCGGCGATCTCGCCGTAGGGGGAGGTCAGCACGGCCTCGTCGTATCCGGCGCGCAGGGCCGCCTCGCGGTGGTAGCTCTGGCCGAATCCGCCCAGGTGCTTGATGTGCGGCGCGGGGCGCCAGTACTCGACCGTCGTCAGCCGCTGCGGGGCGCCGGGGCCGTCCGGAGCCGGGGCGCCGACCGTCACCGCGATACGGATTCCCGGGTACACGTACACCCGCACCGAGGCGTCCCGCCGTCCGGCGGCCTCCAGGGCGCCGAGGATCAGGGCGCGCACCCGCTCGCCCTCCAGCCCCTGGCCGAAGAGCTCGCGGGTGGAGCGGTCGAGCCGGGCGAGGTGCAGGTCGAGGCCCTTCACGCGCCCGTCCCGCACCTGCGTCGCCGTGAAGTGACCGAAGCCGCTCATCAGGGCGGCGAGCAGCGCCGGGTCGGCCACCGGGGCGCCGTCGATCTCGATGTGCGGGGGCGGAGTCGTCATGGGGTCACCGTACGGCGGGGGAATGGGCCTTGAGGAAGCTCCCCGGAACGGCGCTTGACCTCAACTAAACTTGAGGTACCACGATCAACGACATGGACATCACGAAGCCCGCAACGACCACCGTCTCCCCCGTCGCCGCCGCCCCCGCGCCCCTCGCCCTCGCCCTCGTCGTCGCCAGCGACCGCGACGGCCGCTTCGCCCCCGTCATCGCCGACTGGTTCCGCTCCCGCCTCGCCGGTCGCGAGGACTTCACCGTCACCGTCGTCGACCTCGCCGAGGTCGACCTCCCCACCTCCCTCTCGTACAGCCCGAACCCGGCCGTCACCGCCGAACTCGCCAAGGTGACACCGGTGTTGGAGGCCGCCGACGCCTTCGTCGTCATCACCCCCGAGTACAACCACTCCTTCCCCGCCTCCCTCAAGAACCTGATCGACCGGCACTACACCGAATGGCAGGCCAAGCCCGTCGGCTTCGTCTCCTACGGCGGCATCTCCGGCGGCCTGCGCGCCGTCGAACAGCTCCGCCAGGTCTACGCCGAGATGCACGCCGTCACCCTCCGCGACACCGTCTCCTTCCACAACGCCCACGGTCTGTTCGACGAGACCGGGCGCCACAAGGACCCCGCCGGAGCCGAGATCGCGGCCAAGGCCCTCCTCGACCAGCTCGTCTGGTGGGGAAACGCCCTCAGGGACGCCAAGACCGTCCGCCCCTACGGCGCGTGAGGAGACGTCACCGTGCTGCTGCGACTCCTCGTCCCCCGCCTGGGGCCGTACCGCCCCCTCCTCGTGCTCCTGGTCGCCCTCCAGCTCGTCCAGTCCCTGGCCTCCCTCGCCCTCCCCACCCTCAACGCCGGTGTCATCGACGAGGGCGTCCTGCGCGGCGACACCGGCCGCGTCCTCAGCGGCGGCGCCGTGATGATCGCCGTCACCCTCGTCCAGGCCGTGGTCGCGGCCGCCGCCACGTACGTCGGTGCCAGGATCGCCATGGGCGTCGCCCGCGACCTGCGCTCCGAGGTCTTCCGGCACATCCAGGACTTCTCCGCCCGGGAGCGGGGCCGGTTCGGCGCCGCCTCCCTCATCACCCGGGCGACCAACGACATCCAGCAGATCCAGACCTTCACCGTCCTCGTCCTGACCATGCTGGTCGCCGCGCCGCTCCTCTGCGTCGGCGGGATCGCGATGGCCCTGCGCCAGGACGTGCCGCTCGCCCTGGTCCTGCTCCTCTTCGTGCCGGTGATGGCCGGGGCCGTCGGCGCGATCGTGCTGCGGATGCGGCCGCTGTTCCGGGGCATGCAGGAGCGCGTCGACGGCGCCAACCGGGTGCTGCGCGAGCAGATCACCGGCGTCCGGGTGGTCCGTGCCTTCGTCCGCGACCGGCACGAGCGGGAACGGTTCGGCGCCGCCAACGACGAGCTGCTCTCCGTCGGCCTCCGGGCCGGCCGGCTCCAGGCCCTGATGTACCCGACGGTGCTCATCGTCTGGGAGCTCACGACCGTCGCCCTGGTGTACGTCGGCGCCCACCGGATCGAGTCCGGCGCCCTCCAGCCGGGCGGGCTCGTCGCCTTCCTCGGCTATCTGCTCCAGACCGCGATGTCCGTGATGATGGTCCTCTTCCTCCTCATGAACATGCCCCGGGCCGAGGTGGGCGCCGAGCGGGTCCGCGAGGTGCTCGACACCCGCTCCTCCGTCGTCCCGCCGGCCGATCCGGTGCGGACCCTGGACGGCCGGGGGCATCTGGAGGTCCGGGGCGCGGACTTCCGGTACCCGGGCGCGGAGGAGTCGGTCCTCAAGGAGGTCGGGCTCGTCGCCCGGCCCGGTGAGAC